>JAATFC010000173.1 GCA_015655435.1 Chitinophagales bacterium
CAGATGCAATATGAGGCAGATGGTACTGTCTATACTTTGAATCTGATCGATACACCGGGACACGTGGATTTCAGCTATGAGGTGAGCCGCGCTCTGGCAGCCTGCGAAGGTGCGTTGTTGTTGGTGGATGCGACTCAGGGGATACAGGCTCAGACAATCAGCAACCTTTATTTAGCGATTGACAATGATTTGGAAATCATTCCGGTCATTAACAAAATCGACATGGACGGAGCAATGATTCCTGAGGTTAAAGACCAGATTGTAGAGTTGATTGGTTGCAAGGATTCCGATATTTTGTTGGCTAGTGGGAAAAGCGGTATAGGAATTCAGGAAATCATGGACGCCATCATCGCGCGTATCCCTGCTCCCAAAGGCGATCCTGCTGCACCATTGCAAGCATTGATTTTTGATAGTGTTTTCAATAGTTTCAGAGGTGTTATCGCCTATTACCGTATAATGAACGGGACGTTGAAAACCAATGACCAGATTAAGTTTTTGGCAACAAAGGCTGATTACCATGCCGACGAAATAGGCGTATTAAAACTTGGACTTGCTCCGACAAAGGAGATTGGCGCGGGCAATGTAGGCTACATCGTAACGGGTATCAAAAATGCGAAAGAAATCAAAGTTGGTGATACTATAACGTTGACCAAAAATCCGGCAACAGCAATTAAAGGTTTCTCGGAAGTAAAACCTATGGTATTTGCCGGGATTTTTCCTGTCGTGACCGAAGATTTTGAAGAGTTGCGTGACTGTATGGAAAAATTGCAGTTGAACGACGCGTCTTTAACTTTCGAACTGGAAACCTCGCAGGCATTGGGTTTCGGCTTTCGATGCGGATTTCTAGGACTTCTGCACATGGAAATCATTCAGGAACGTCTGGAACGCGAATTTAACCAAACGGTTATCACAACTGTACCGAACGTTAGTTTCCATGCAATGACAACACGCGAAGAAAAAATCATAGTCAACAACCCTTCACAAATGCCGGAAACTACCAAGTTGGCACGTATTGAAGAGCCGTTTATCCGTGCGCAGATTATCACCTCGCCTGACTATATTGGAAATATTATGACTTTGTGTTTGGGTAAAAGAGGAATTTTGGTTAACCAGACTTATCTGACCCAGACGCGTGTAGAGCTGACATTTGAAATGCCTTTGACTGAAATCGTGTTTGACTTCTACGACAAGCTGAAAAGCCAGACTCGTGGTTATGCTTCGTTTGACTATACGCCAATAGACTATAGGGACAGCGATATTGTGAGAATGGATATTCTTCTAAATGGTGAAAAGGTCGATGCGCTAAGTGCTTTGATTCATCGCAGCCGTTCGCAGGATTTTGGTCGTAAACTTTGCGAAAAACTAAAAGAACTATTGCCTCGTCAACAGTTCCAGATTGCTGTGCAGGCCGCTATTGGAGCGAAAGTCATCGCCCGTGAAACGATCAGTGCATTACGTAAGGATGTTACCGCAAAATGTTACGGTGGCGATATTTCGCGTAAACGTAAACTATTAGAAAAACAAAAAGAAGGTAAAAAACGTATGCGCCAAATCGGCAATGTAGAAGTGCCACAGGAAGCTTTCTTGGCTGTTTTGAAATTGGATTAATAATAGACCTGTTTTTCGAGGATATATTATAAAATGTGAGAAGTACCGATTTTATTGGTGCTTCTTTTTATATTTATGAAAAATAATAAAATGAAAAACACACTGTACTTGCTTTTACTCGTTTGTGCTCCTTGCATAGCAAATGCCCAAAAGGATTCGATTGAGAAATTAAAATCAGATATTCAAACGCTTCAATCTCAAAATCAACAACTATCTGCCAGAGCTGTTAAGCTAGAAGATCGCATACCTTATTATGAAAGCGCATTGAAGTTGCAACAATCGCCGATTGTTCAGACAATTGATGGTTTTGATGTGCGATTAACTAAAGTGTATTATCAAGAAAAGGAACAAAAGTTATATACTGAAGGACTCGTTATCTCAAAAAAGGAAGGAATACATGATTTATATTTTGATGGCACTATGCTGAAATGCATATATCCAGATGGTAAAATATATCAGACTTATACGATATTGAATAATGGCAAAAGCTTGTCTACTATTGGCCCGATTGCAATGGATGTACCTTATGCTTTTCAAATTATATTCGAAAAAGCTGACAAAACTCCAAAACTTGCTGCATTGCAGTTTAGAATAAACTATACGCCAGAAAAAACACTAATGGCTCAACGTATGGATTTTATGTTTAAGGGTATTACCGTAGAATAAAATCAAAAATCCCGTTCATGTCGAACGGGATTTTTATTCAAATATTTTATAGTTCAATTATGGCATCAATGACCTTCCGATACCAAAACCACGGAATGGCCAAGGAATTGTCGCTAATATGATAACCAACGCAATCGTGAATAAGATTGCGGCACGTTTATGTTTGTTATAATCCGAAATATTTTTCTTGGCAACTCCTTTGCCCATGGTGATTAGGGCGATAGCAACAATCATTCCGACTGGATGCTCTATTAGGTAAAAACGCCAGAATGTATCCGTCATGATATCAATACCGACAGGCTTGTTCATCCACCCGAAACGACCTGTAATACATTGATAAAGACCAATTAGCAGTGTGATGTGTGCCGATATCATTAGAAACAGACCCAGCTTTTTGTCTCCGGATGTAAAAGGTTTGTGCATATTGGCAAAATTTTTGAAAATATTGACCAAC
>JAATFC010000338.1 GCA_015655435.1 Chitinophagales bacterium
AAATAATTTTTTTTAAAAATTTCCGCGAATGTAAGAGATTTTTGGGGATACTATCTTTAAAACATCAATTGTTGCCATTGTATAATATCAAAACCTCAGATATTATTTTCAATCGACATTTACCAATCTCTTCGCAGTTTTATACTGTACGAAAACCGTCTGCATTATCGTTCTTACTATTACGAACTCACCTTATATATTCTGTTCAGTTTTACTTTCCAAACGCGGAAAGGTTGGTAGAAAATATCTTTACGGCCATCGCCAGCAATACAACCCCAAAAAATTTTCGGATAGCCATCATGCCGCCTTGTCCCAATACGCGCTGAATCCATCCCAGGGATTTCAATACAATATACACCAAGCACAGATTAATGACGATGCCCAAAATGATATAGATTTTCTCATAGTTTGCTTTCAAGGACATAATCGTCGTAAGAGAGGCTGTTCCCGCTATTATCGGAAACGCAATAGGAACAATGGACCCAGCTCTGATGCTCGTTTGTTTATTCGCACCGCCGTCCCCTTTGAATATTTCGTGCCCCAATACCATTTCCAATCCCAATAGAAACAGTACAATCGCACCGGCAACTGCAAAAGACTGAATAGTCAGTCCGAACATATTCAACAAAAACTGCCCTACAAACAAAAACGACAGCATGATACCAGCCGAGAATATGACAATACGTTTCTCGTCCAGACCGCCCATCTTCTGTTTGTAAGTGACGAATAGTGGTACGGAGCCTATGACGTCAATAACGGCAAAAAGGGTAAAAACAACCGTGACAAGTTGGTCAAAATTAAAATGCATAGCGTTTCTTTTCCAAAATGCAAAGCTACAATGATATTTCGGATAGCGTGCCGCAAAAGTAAAACCTATCATTACCTTTGCATGATGAAGAAATTATTTCCACTGTTGATGGTGGCTGTATTGGGTTTCGTTATTTTTTCCTGTAAAAACAAGGAAGAAAAAACAACAGAAAATTCCGGCAAAAAGGAAATCGTCTACACTGACGAGCTGAAAGACTTGATGAAATTACTGGAAAGCAAACCGGACAGTAATGGACTGCGATTTAAAATTGCAACGACGATGGACAGCATCGGTGACTACAAAGCCGCATTGTCCCAGATGGACAGCCTGATTAAAAGAGACAGCGTCAACTATGCATTTATATTTACAAAAGGAAAAATATACCAGGATGCCAGCGATACGTTGAACGCCATCCAATACTATAAAAAAGCATTGAAAATATATCCGGCTCCGGAGGGCATGCTCTTCCTTGCCAATCTCTTGGCGGAAAAAAAAAATCCCGAATCCCTGGAAATAGTCAAACAAGTAAAAAGTCTACGACTTGGCGGCGAAGACAATGCAAACTGTGATTTTATATCGGGCGTTTACTATGCGAGAGTCAATGACACGGCAAATGCCATCAAGAGTTTGGATATGGCAGTGGAGCAGAACTATACGTTGATGCCTGCCTATATTGAGAAGGGATTGGTGTATTTTGACCATAAGAATTATCCTAAAGCATTGCAAGTTTTTCAGTTTGCATCACAGGTCAATCATTTATATGCAGATGCCTATTACTATATGGGCAGAAGTTATGAGATGATGGGACAGAAAGACAGTGCCATATTGCGTTTCAAGCAATCTTATAGTCTTGACAAAAGCGTAGTGGAAGCACAGGAAGCACTCAAAAGGCTTGGCGTAAAATAAATATGCCAACTTTTTATAGTATTATTTATTTACATTTAATCATCTAATTTTTATAGTACAAAAAATAAAACCATGCCTATAATCGCCCCATCTTTTCTTGCTTCCAATTTTCTGAAGCTGAAAGAAGAAGTTGAAATGGTTAATAACAGTGAAGCTGAATGGCTGCATCTTGACGTGATGGATGGACGTTTCGTTCCTAATATAAGTTTTGGTCTGCCAATTATCGAAGCCATACGCTCCGCAACCAACAAAATATGCGACGTGCACTTGATGATTGAGGAACCGGGAAAATATGCGGAAGCTTTCAAACTTGCTGGAGCAGACAACCTTACAGTTCATATTGAAGCCTGTCCACACCTCCATCGTAATATCCAACAAATCAAAAATATTGGAATGAAGGCCGGTATTGCCGTAAATCCGCACACGCCAATATCATCCTTGCAGGACATTATTGAAGACGTTAACATGGTCAACCTAATGAGTGTCAACCCTGGTTTTGGTGGACAGAAATTTATCCAACATACCTTAATCAAAATCCAGCAACTACGCGAAATGATTGATGCAAAAGGACTAAACGTGGAGATAGAAATTGACGGTGGCGTTACGGAAGCCAATGCAGCCGAAATAGTTGCTGCTGGCGCAACCGTATTGGTCGCAGGCAGTTCTGTTTTCAATGCTCCCAATCCTATAAAAGCAATTTCGGATCTACGAAATCTGAGATAATATTCGTTACTATAAATTGTAAAAAGCCGTACAAATTAGTTTGTACGGCTTTTATATTGGATAAGGATATTATGGCTCTTTAGCTTAATGATTCAAAGCCGGACTTACGTCATCTGGTACTTTTTTATTTGCAGTCTGAAGTACAATTTTATTGACTCTGGAAAGCATGTAGATATTCAACAAACTAATAGCCACTGTAATATATGCAACCCAGTTATAGTGTTCCAACGGGCTCGTTTTTGTTTTTTGAACTACTACCATCCCTCCTAGTGCAGCGGCAACACCTCCGGCAATCTGCTGCAAGGATGAGTTGATACTCATGAATGCACCTCTATCCGACGATTGTGGCAATGCACTCACTAATGTAGTACTAGGAATCATTCGGCTCATAATGCCCATCATCATACACACATTGAAAATAAGTATTATTCCCAATGGCGTTGGACCCAGATTGGTATAAATGACCGTCACTACTAAGAACCATATAGTTGCTACGGCAAACAAACGTAGTTTGTCCATTTTGTCACTATATTTTCCGACCAATGGCATAATCAAAAGTGATGTAATACCCGAGACTGTATATATGATTGGAAGTTGTATAGTTGTTACATGCAAATTATTGATGGCAAATGCACTTCCAAACGGCATCATCATGAATCCTCCAATAGACATTAGCGCCGTTGTGAGAAAACCAATACGGTATTTCCTTTCGGCAAATGTGTGTAATAGGTGTTTGATGGCGGTTTTCTCCTGCGCTCCAGTTTTTAAATGGTCATTCACTGGCTTCATCTGGGAGATAATCAACACAAACGCAACTACGGCTATGATTGCGGCCAAGAGAAAAGGTGAATCCCAGCCCCAGGCATTTGCCATAGCCAACCCAATAGGTAAACCCAATACCTGACTTGCGCCAAATCCCATCTGGATAAAACTCATTACCCTACCGCGTTGCTGCAAGGAAAACAAATCCGTCACAATTGCCATAGAAACAGAACCGATAACGCCACCAAATAATCCCGTCACCGTTCTTGCAGCCAATAGCTGAAAATAGGTATGGCTCCATGCACAGAAAAAAGTTCCAATAATAAATCCGCAATAGAAAAACAAAAGCAGTTTTTTTCGGTCAAACCTGTCTGCAAATCCTGCGGTCAATAATCCTGAAATGCCCGCGCTGAAAGCGTATGCGGACACACACAGTCCAAATTGCTTTGTGGATAGTTTCAGGTTTTTCATAATCATATCTCCAAGTGGTGACATAATCATGAAGTCCAATATGACAGTGAACTGTGTCAATGCCAATAATAAAATCACCCATTTCTCATATCCGGAAAAAGTGGGTTTTATAGTTGTTTGTTTCATTTAAATAAATATTAAGGTTTGAGTGCCTTCATCACCAAATCAAATGTGTGCCACAAAATGCGCTCGGTTAATTTAAAAGAAGAACCTCCCATAGACTTGCCAGCAAAATCAAATCTGATGAGGTTATGCAACGGAACAAATGCGATAGAAAAAAAGATTTCTGGTGTCATCAATGCAACCATTTCTTTTCGGTCAATTGCTCTTTGCAAAAAGCTTGAAATGGATGTTTTGAACTTCTTCATCATTGGCATGAAAACCGTTTTTTGATAGGATGAATTACGCATCTGGTCAAAAAATTCCAAGGCGTAAGGATGTAGTTTGTAAAAAGCAACTCTGTTCTTCCACTGTTGGCGCATACCTTCCTCGAAAGAATTTTCTTCACTCAATCCCTGCATCATTAGTTCATTCCAATGAGTCAAATGTTCCGTACCTATTTTCGTCAACAAATCGTCTTTGCTTTCGTAATATATATACAAAGTGGCGACTGAAATACCACAAGCTTTCGCCAATTTGTTGATACTAAAACTATCGAAACCATCCTTAACAATCAACTCGATGGTTTTCTGTTTTACCAATTCTTCTTTTTCCGCATCTCTTGTTCGCATAACGGATGCAAAACTAAATGAATATTCATTTATAAATAAAATAAGATGAAAAATATTTTTTATCAGGACATAACTACAACTATAAAAATGGGAATAGCGCACAAAAAAAGAGGCTCTATTTCTAGAACCTCTTTTCATATTGAAATTTTGGAATCCTACAGACTCAACTCCAATCTTGCGAAAATATATCTTCCGTTAAATCCAAACTGACTTGTCGCTCTTGGATATACGAACTGTCCGCTATTGTTGTTAGCTGCAATACTGATTGTTTCCGGATATACATTGAACACGTTATTAGAACCAATGGAAACCTTGGCTTGCTTGACTATTTGATATCCAATAGACGCATCCGTCACCCATCTTGGATTGTAGAACTGTTGATTGGCAACGGTTGTAACAGGTTCGGTCACTCCACCAAAATAGTTGTTACGGACAAAAAATGTCCATTTTTCAATTGTATAGTTCAAACCTAAGTTTAGCTTTTGTTTAGGTACGGCATTCGTCAGATAGATTAGACTAGCGGGACTGAAATACGTACTTTCTTTTCCTTTCAATAAATCCGATGCTTTTACCGGACCCACTTTTTGTGTCTGGGAAATCGTTCCAGACAAGTCAGCTCTGAAAATTCCTTTTCCGAAATGTTCGGTATAGGAAAGCACCGCGTCGATACCTTTTGTTTCCGTATTGATGGCATTTGCAAAGAACTGTGCTCTTTGTGCACCAGCCTGTGCCAATATATTGTACAGTTCTTTGTCCGCATCCGAAGCCGTTGCAGCGTTACTTCCCTGGAACTGGTCGGTATAGACTATACGGTCGTTGACCCTTGTGAAATAACCATCAACAGTTGCTGTGAATTTTCCAAATCTAGCCGTAACACCTGCACTTACACTTTTGGATTTTTCTGGTTTCAATGTAGGTATTCCCAACAATTGTGCAGCACGGCTTCCATTGGTAAATGTTCCGACTTCGTAAGGAACTCCGTTGGTAAATATGGTAGAAGTATTCGCATAGTATAGTTGTTGCAAAGACGGTGCTCTGAAACCTGTACTACCCGAACCTCTCAACGAAATGTTGTCCGTCAGCTTGTACAACAAAGCCAATTTTCCATTAAGCGTAGAACCAAAATCACTATAGTTTTCATAACGGATTGCGCCGTCCACCAAAAATGCTTTTGTAAAATTGACAGCGGCATCCGCATATCCTGCAATAGCGCTTCTAGTTGCATTTACAGCATTTGCAGGTCGGAATCCAGTAAATACCTGTGAACCTCCCGGAACGGCAGTAACTCCATCTGGCCCAAATATAATGTTGTACGAACCGTTAGGATCCAATACCAGAATAGGTTTGCCATCGGCTCCGACTCCGACATTATCAGCCAAACCATAATTGGTATAAGAATTAGCATCGCCGGCTATTAGCTGAAAACGTTCCAATCTGTATTCCGCACCAAAAGCTAAATTAACTCCTGACAACCAACCAAAATCTTTATTGGCATCCAAGTTAACCGTGTTTTGGGCAAATTTTGGTCCGCCGTTATTGAAAGACGTTGGCGAAGATGTTCCCATGGAAGTGTTCAGAGAATTTTGGACATGGTATTCAAACGTGTTCTGACCGTATGTATTACTGAAATCAATGTTCCAACCGGAATTTGTTTTTCCTTTTATACCAACAGCAAACGATTTGTCGTAAATACTCGTTCCAATATAAGGCATGTAACCCAAAGGATAAATGGAAGGAATATTCCTATAGTCATTTGGATAACGGTAAAAACCGGGAGCCAAACCGTTTCGGTAACCAAATGTTCCGAACGAATATACTGTTGCATTGTCCGAAAGTGGCAACGAACCATTAAAAGCAAATTGTCCACTTCTGATTTTGGACTGACCTACAATCAAGCTATAGTCCCTCCTGCTCGTTCCGGTTGCACTTAAGAAAGAATCTGTCTGGTCATGTGCAACCAATGCCCCTGCAGCAGTCTTATCAGGACCATAAGCATTGTAGATTGTACCTGTATAAATACCGCCGCGATTGGTCGGTTTACGATAGTCAAAAGATCCGGAAAAATTGATATAACCGCCTTTGGAAGTCAACGGGATACCATAGTTCAGCGCAATCTGGTTGGACTGTCCATCGTGGAAAGTTTCGCCCAATGCTTTTGCATGTGTCGCATATTCTCCAGCGGTCACGGAAGCATTGAGTTGGTTGACTGTTTTTTTCAATATGATATTGATGACACCGGCAACCGCATCGCTACCATATTGGGCAGCCGCTCCGTCCCTCAATACTTCTATTCGTTCGATAGCAGATACCGGAATTGCGTTCAAGTCCGTACCGACCGTGCCTTTTCCGAAAGTTCCGTTGACATTTACCAATGCCGAATTGTACCTTCTTTTTCCATTTACCAAAACCAATACCTGATCTGGGCCCAATCCTCTCAAGGAAATAGGGTCAACCTCGTCCGTTCCGTCACCCAAAGACTGAGAAGTCGATGTGAAGGATGGCGCGACATAGTTCAATATCTGCCCAACCGTTGTCTGCGCACCGAGTGAAGCAATTTTTTTGATATCAAAAACGTCCACAGGAACTGGCGAAGTCAGCGATGTCCGCGGGGCGGCCCTGCTACCGATAACGACAACGTCGCCCAGTTGTCCCGAGTCAGACACCAATACGAAATCTATGGTAGTATTTTCCTGATTATTGACCTGTACCGTTTTTGTAATGGATTGATAGCCAACCAAGTTTACCGAAACCTGGTTCGTGCCATCGGGAAGACTAAGTGTAAATTGTCCATTGTCATCTGTCGTTGCAGTTTGCTTGCCGGACTGCACGCTCGCACCAGAAAGAGAAACTCCTTTTTTGTCTTTCACGGCTCCATGTACCGTTCCGACGTTCTGTGCAAATGACAATGCTGGCAACCAAAAAGTCAGAAGACCTATGAATAGCCATGAAAAATGAGACTGTTTTTTCATATTTGAGATTTTAACGTGATAATGCGCCCCTGACCTTTCGTCAATATTTTGCAAATATGTTAACAAAAAACTAATCTACCAAATAAGTAGAGTAATAAAATAAAAAATATCCAAAGCGATATCATTCGTATTGTATTGAAAAGCAATAAGAAAGGAAACAAATAGTAAAAGTATTCTTTACAAAAAATCTTCAAAAATGGGCTTTGTATTTTCCCAAAAAGCGTCCAAAGCCAATATTCTGGGCTTGAAAAGGAAATCAAAGTTGGCCAGTCTTCTTGTCGGAAGATATTCACATCTGGCAGTTTCCGATAGATTCGTGAGGAGGATTTTCCAAAAGCATCGCTGTATTCTTTTTCCCAAATCCATTCTTCCTGCAACTCGTCAGTCAGTAGTTTTTTAAGGGAAAGAAACTGTTCGTAAACCAAAAAACGTTCGTCCTCGTCCCTATGGATAAGCTCTATACCAATATAGGCTTTTTTGTCCGTCGCATCCGTTTTGAAACGAATACCACGAACGCCCGTCTTATAGTTGAGCCAATTTTTCTTTTTTCCCTCTTCATCCAATACAGGAACACCTTTCATGTACTGTCCGAACACCGTCCAGAACGCTTCTTTGATTTTTGTTTTTTCTTCCCTTGAAAACATAGTATCGGCAAAAATAAAAAGTAAAAAGTAGTTAGACGCAATCGTATTGCCTTTTCTAATTTTCCGTTTTACAAATTATCAAATTATCTTCGCCCTTATGACACAAGAAAATATAAAAGATATAAGGGATCGTTTGCTTGTCCTGAGGAGGTTTCTTTGACCTGGACAATAAGCAACATAAAATAGAAAACGACCGTCAATTGTCCCTTTCCGCAGGTTTTTGGGACGACAATGTGCGCGCAACGGCGATAATGAAAGAAATCCAGGTCAACGAGTACTGGATTACCCTTTATAAAAAAGCGGAAACTGCAGTAGAAGATTTTGCGGTCTTGTTTGACTTCTGGAAAGAAGGCGAAACATCCGAACAGGAAACAGAGGATGCCTACAAGCAAGCACTGGAAATAATCGAAGAAGCAGAATTTAAAAGTACGCTCAACCAACCCGAAGACGAATTGCCCGCTGTATTGCAGATTACACCCGGTGCAGGCGGAACCGAAAGTCAGGACTGGGCAGAAATGCTCATGCGCATGTACCTGATGTATGCCCAGAAACAAGGTTGGAAAGCAACCGAACTGGACTATCAAGCGGGAGATGTCGCAGGTATCAAATCGGCAACATTGCAGTTCGATGGTGACTTTGCCTATGGTTTGCTGAAAGCGGAAAGCGGTGTTCATCGTTTGGTGCGCCCCTCTCCTTTCAACGCGCAAGGCAAAAGACAGACTTCGTTTGCTTCTGTTTTTGTATATCCGTTGGTGGACGACACTATCCAAATAGAAGTCAATCCGGCAGATGTCACCATGGAGTTTTACCGAAGCAGCGGCGCAGGTGGACAGAACGTCAACAAGGTAGAAACCGCAGTTCGGCTTCGCCACCAACCAAGTGGCATCGTCGTGGAATGTCAGCAGGCGCGTACACAACTGGAAAACAGAACCATCGCCATGCAGATGCTGAAAAGCCGTCTGTACGAGGAGGAACTGAGAAGACGGCAAGCCGAAAAAGACTCAGTCAACGCCAACAAAAAAGACATCGAATGGGGCAGTCAGATTAGGAGCTATGTATTGGATGACCGACGCGTATTGGACCATCGCACTGGATATAAAGTTTTCAATCCGGATGCCGTATTGGACGGGGACTTAGACGGATTTATCAAGGCATTTTTGATGCTGAACAAGGAGGAAGATTAAGATTTTTGTCAAATAAATTTTGAGCTAAAAAGATTTCCCATTACTTTTGCAACCCTCATGGCGGGATAGCTCAGATGGTTAGAGCGTCGGATTCATAACCCGGAGGTCTCGGGTTCAACTCCCGATCCCGCTACAAGGTCATCCAATACGGATGACCTTTTTCTTTTTGGTCCGCGCATTCGTTTGCATGAGGAAAAAAACCGCAAAAATCCGCAAAAACATCATAGTTTTCTATATTTGAAGAAGAAAACCTAAAACAAAAACTTCTACTCATGCTAAAAAAGGAAAGAGAATACTTCATATTGCAGCAGCTCAATATACACAACAAGGTATTGGTTTCCGACCTATGCGAAACGATGAACGTCTCTGAAGACACCATCAGACGCGACTTGCAAAGCCTTTCGGACAATGGAAAATTGATGAAAGTACATGGCGGAGCACTGTCCAATTCGTTTGGAGGAAACCAGTCCGTCAAAAACAATGTATATGCCCAGCGCGAAAAAGAAATCATTGCCAAAAAAGCTGCCAGCCTCATCAAAGACGGAATGTTGGTATTGATGACCGGAGGGTCAACTATTGCTGAGATGATTCGCCATCTACCCAAAAACCTCAATGCTACATTCGTAACGCCAAGTCTGACCTCTGCGATTGCACTTACCACCTATACTGTTTGTGAAGTTGTATTTATTGGTAATACGATTTTCAATACGGCAAAGATGGCGGTCGGTTCGGAAGTGTTTCAAAAACTGCAGGACATACACGCTGACCTTTCGTTTATCGGGACTAATAGTGTTGATATCGAACATGGATTGACGGATACGGATTGGGAGATTTTGGAAGTCAAAAGAGCCATGATGAAAGCATCCGACAAAACAATATTATTGGCGATTTCGGAAAAACTCAATACGCACCAACGCCTTACCTGCTGTGGAATTGAGGATATCAACTACCTGATAACGGAGCTACAGCCAACTGATGCCAAACTACAACCCTACATTCAAAAAAACGTAACCATATTGTAAAACATTTATCAATATGAAAGACTATTTGCAAAGTGCCATCAAACAGTTCGAATACTATAAAATACTCGGCGAAAAAACAATCGACCAACTAGACGATTCTGCTCTCTTTTGGCAATACAATGAAGAGAGCAATAGTATTGCAACTATAGTCAAGCACTTGAGTGGCAACATGATTTCCCGCTGGACAGATTTTCTGAAAAGTGATGGCTAAAAAGAATGGCGCGACCGAGACGCGGAATTTGAAAACAACATCACTACCAGAAAAGATTTGATGGAGATTTGGAATACTGGATGGAATTGTTTTTTAA
>JAATFC010000104.1 GCA_015655435.1 Chitinophagales bacterium
TAGCCGGGATTACGTCAGTCGCAGGCTTGATACTATACAACAAGCATAGATAAAAGCATTGCCCATATCGTTGGGACGCGGAAAAAAAATTTCGTATTAAGAAAATTATATTAGACATATTATCAGCAGCTCTGTTGTACATTGCACCCGCCAACATGTAAAAAAAAATGCGGAAAGTTCCTAAGAATCAAATGAGTACAGATAGAATTTATTTGAAGGAGATGTACTATCTTACATCCTTTACGATTGATTTGCTGAAACATGAAACAATATGATTGCTTAATCTGGATAAATACGCTTAAGAAAAGCAGAATCCATTTAACTATCTTATTTCTATCATAGAATCAGAAAAACCATGCAGCAGCTTAAAAAATTTACACAAGAAGGAAATATTTACAGGTTGAACCGCCAATACGGACTTATCGTTCCCTTAGTCGGTTTTTTCATATTGTTGTCATTCATTGGCTTTGCCTATTCTCCGGAATCCTCTTTTAAATGGTGGATGTTGGGCATTGCGCTTTTGTGTGGCGTGTCATTTATGGTCAGTTCGTTAGCCATAGACATGGACAAAAAAGAGATCATTGCCAGAATGGGACTAATCGGAAGTACGAAGACCGTTCCTCTTTCCGATTTGCAGGGTTTTACTATCCATAAACTAAAACAGATGGGCTTCATTACGACCAATGTCACTCTTACCGCCCAGTATATAAAAAACGGTAGAGAAAGAGAAATCCGGTTAGTGCAAAGTTTTTTTACAAGGCCCATTCAAAACATACTAAACGATATCGACGAAATACTGGAAAGCCATGACCAAAGATAAGTACAGACTAGAAGAGACTTCCAATTCACTGAAAGTCCAGCCACAATATTATCTACTCAAACGAGACTTCAAATGGTATGTCGTTATACTGGTAGCCGTTTTGCTGTGCATTCCCGTTGTTGAAAGAATCTGGGGTAGAAACGGGCTCATCATTGACCTCATAATTGCCGGACTCATGGCATTTTACGCAATAAGAGATTATTTTTTCAAAATAAACGTGCGTTACGTTTTTGACAGTTCGACTCAGTCCGTTTACAAAACCAACCTTCCGTTTATAAACAACAAAAGGTTGATGGGATTTGAGGAAATGGTCATATTTACAAACACTGAAAGCGGTGATTGGAACTATGCAATGGGAATCAAAAAGAAGCAGTTCCTCAAAAGTTATTGTATAAGCGAACCGTTTAGTTCTGGTAGAAAAAGCGATATGCGTCAGTCGAGATATGAAACAGAAATCCTAAGCCGTATCATAGCTATTACAAACAATACTCCGGAAACTAAATAGTTTTAGCCATTTATCTTCAATACGACAATTCCATGTTTTGGAATAGAAAATGTTCTTTGTTTTCCTAAGACACCTATTTCTTTGTGCAGCCATAAATCATGCAGTTTAGCATTGTTGCCAATATTGATTTTACTTGCAAGCAATGTGTAGTTCGTAGCATCTCCACGATTCAACAACGCAATCACTTTTGACTGATTATTTTTACTACTTATTTCCTTTTCCCATACTTCAATATCATTGTCTGAAAAAAGCAATCGCGCTTGTTTGGATGCATAATACTGATTGATGGCTATCATTTCCTTGTTGCCCAATATACTTATGGTCGTGTCAGACATACTCCGCAAATCATTACCAGCCAGCAAAGGTGAGTTGAGCATGCACCACATAGAGAAATGCGTTTTATCCTCTTCATAGCTCATGCCACGACCGACCTGCAACATGTCCATATCATTGTAGTGACCGGGAGATTGATACGGAGATAACTTCTTATTAATATCAACTATTTCCAATACGGATGGAAAGTCGGACTTGATGTCTTGCGAAATCCTCCAAGAATCTGCAATATCGACAGCCCAAGTACCGGGAAACTCCCAAGTACAGACATTAAAAACGACATTTGGATTGAGTTTCTTGATATATTGGATAATATTGGGATAAATGTTCTTCGGCTCTAGTTTGAGCTGTTGACCTCCACACCAATCGACCTTGATAAAATCAAATTTACATTCCCCAAAGAAAAAATTTGCGTCCTGCTCCAAATGGTCGTACAGCCCTACTCCAATACCATTTTTGTCTCCATCCCACATCGAGCCACACGTATTCCTACCTGCATCGGAATATATACCGGCTTTCAAACCCTTACTGTGAATATATTCCACCAAATGTTTTAATCCAGATGGGAACTTTGCCTTGTCTACAATAAGATTGCCACTGCTGTCACGACCACCAAAATATCCGTCGTCAATATTGATATATCTATAACCCGCAGCATATAGTCCAGACCATACCATCGCGTCAGCCTGTGACTTAATCAATTGCTCATTGATATGTACACGAAAATTGTTCCAGCTACTCCATCCAAGTATTGGTAGCTTTATACTTACTTGTTCAGATTTAGTCTGCTGACTTCTTCCCGATATAATGGTAAGCAACAATGCAACAAGAGGCAAGAATTTATTTTTCATGGCAATTTAGTAGTTGGTATAGAAGCTATAAAATTTTATATTGAGGGAAATAAATGACCTGAAATAATCAGCCATGTTAATCAATGGATACCAAACGACATGGGACATCCAAATCCTCAGTCAGATAATAGCTGCAACACAACCTGTGATAGCCGTCTGCTATAATCAAGTCAGGATGTCCTCTTACCAATAATATAGGTGAAAGTTTTACACTCGATTTTACCTTTTTGAGGTTTTCCTTTACATGGCGATTTTCTTCTGGCAAAAGCGGAAGTCTGCTTGCCCGGAAGATGTCTTTGGATTTTTTCTGTATCGTTTTTGCACTTTTCAGTTTTGCAACTATTTTCTTGGCATTGGCTGGAGTAAACAACAATTCCAGATAGTCCTGAGCCGCCGGAAAATCATGGATTTCGGGATTGTCGAGCCAGATTTCGTTTTCATGCTTCAAGATTGTTTTTGCCTTTTTCATATAAAGAATTTAGAATTGATAGGCTCTGATTTTATGGTCATCGCGCAATTGTTTGGTCAATGTCAGATGTTTAGTCGCTGTTCCCGTAAGACGCCAAACTGAAGTCAACATTTCATTGTTGTATTCCTGCTTGACCAATTGTGAACGTAGGTCTAACTGTACAAACAAATCCTTACAGTACTTATATTCTTCTTCCGAAGACGTCACCAATCTATAGTCTGCAATCTTATGGCGGTTGTCAATATAATTTTGCAAAAAAGACAATAACCTAAGAATCAAAATCACCAATGCAGTTCCAAAAAATGCCAGATAAATATGGTCTGAACCTACTGCCATACCCAGCGAAGCCGTCGCCCAGATAGTTGTCGCCGTATTGATACCACTGATTCTGTTTTCGTCTTTAAATATCACACCCGCACCCAGAAAACCAATACCGGTAATGATATTGGCCGCTATGCGATCAGGAGACTGTGTACCTATCTTTTGAGAAAGAACCGTATAAACACACGAACCGAAACACACTAGTACAAACGTGCGCAGGCCTGCTGATTTGTTCTGGTATTCTCGTTCCGTTCCTATCACCAAACCTATCGCAATGGAAATCAATATCAATACAATTTCATGGTCGACATTGGCAAACTTGAATGTTTCGAACAGACCTATAGACGGAACAAGCATATTGGACAGTATTAATTCTCAATAAAAATACAAAATACAATAACATGCATTGGTATTTTACAACCAATATAGTTGGAACGAAATATTGCAAAAAAGATTAATCGTTATCTACTTTATTTTTCAAAGCAGCTATCATACTATAATCGATTCTCGTTGTTTTGCAATCGCTATTTCCTTTTCCAAATACCCAGCCCCGGTCTACTGGAAAGCGTTACCTTTCCTTGCTCAATAGACAATCCGTCCATGTCGTCTTCCGTCAATAGCAACGGGCCATCCATGTCCACATAATCTAACTGAGGCAGAAAATTGGCAATAGCAGCCGAACCAATATTGGTTTCATTCATACTTCCCATCATAACCTTCATATCCAAACTACGTGCTTCCGTAATCATCCGCCTAGCGGGTGTCATTCCGCTGCATTTGGTCAGTTTGATATTGATACCATGGAAATGTTGGTAGCATTTGATTGCGTCTTTTTCGGAAACACAGCTTTCGTCTGCGATTAATGGCAATTCTGATTCTTTGAACAAAATCTTCATGCCGTCCCAATCGTCTTTTGCAAGCGGTTGCTCAATCAATTCTACACCTAATGCCCCTAGTTCGGGTATTTTTTTCAATGCCTCGTCCAAAGTCCAGCCTGCATTTGCATCCACTCGTATTGGCTTGTCTGTTTGTTCACGGAGGGCTTTGATGATTTCGATGTCGTTAGGTACACCAAGTTTCACTTTGTAGATTGGCCAAGGATGTGCTTCCATTTTTTTTGCCATATTGGGCAAGTCGTCGAGACCGATTGTATAATCTGTTATCGGCGTATTTTCCCAAACCGTATTCCACATTTTGTAAATCGGCTGCTGTTCCATTTTTCCAAACACATCCCATCCTGCAATATCCAACGCACATACCAGAAATGGATTTTCGGGAAGAAGATGGTGTAAAAAATGCCAAAAACGTTCCGGGTCTATCAATGCAAACCTTTCAATTACTTCCCTTTTTGCTTCCAAGTCGCGAATCATGTCCGCAACTGTAATGTTGTAATAAGCAATCGCCGGAGCCTCTCCCCAACCTAAATAATTGCCAACCTGAAGACCTACGACCAACGCAGGTTGAGAACTTTTGGTACGTCCACCGGAGATGGTAAACGGATATTGGAACGGTGTATCTATTTCTTTGTAAAATATTTTCATAATTCGAGATAAGGATGTTAAATGTAGCAAATCCCCGCATTCAAGACGACACTTTACATTAAAAAAGCAATAATCACAGTCAAAGACACAATAAAATCCTATAAATGCGTTAATTATTACAAACCTATATAGTGCGCGACATGATTTGGAAAAAGCTATCCTTGTGTATCACCCTTGCTATTCTCGCTATCCATGCCGACGCACAGTATCCTCATTTCTCCCAATACTTTGCAGCACCGATGACTGTCAATCCAGCCCTAACCGGAAAATTTGACGGCGACGTAAGGGTAAATGTCAACTTTCGCAACCAATGGTCCAATATAGACAACGGCTACAAAACTTTTACGGGTTCGGTCGATATGCCTATTCTGCAAAACAGGTTGGACGAGCGCGACCGTTTGGCGATTGGATTTTCCGGATATACGGACAAGAGCGCACAAGGGGCAGTCAATTTCAATTACTTTTCTTTCTCATCTGCATTTCACAAAGGCTTGGATGAGGACGGGCTGCAACAGATAGGGCTTGGTATACAAGCGACTTATTCCAATATGTTAATTGATGCATCCAAACTGCGTTTTGCCGACCAGATTACGCCGTATGGTTTCACCAATGTCTCACAGGATTTCGGCGGTATCAACAGTACACTGAAAAACCATTATGTCGATGTCAATGCAGGTCTATTGTATTCATACAGCACATCCCAAGACAACAATTATTATATTGGAGCAAGCATGTACCATATCAATCGTCCAAAACAGAATTTTACCATTGGCGATTTTCAGATAGCACCAAGATATACGTTTCATGGTGGTGGATATTTTCCTATTGGCGACCAGAAATACTTGCATTTAAGTGCTTTGCACAGCATGCAAAGCGGAACGAAAGAAACGCTTATAGGTGGCGCAATGCAATTTCAGTTGAGCGACCCTTACAACACGTTGACCAATACCAATTTCTTTGCTGGAGGTTGGGTTCGGTTCAATGATGCAATTATCCCTTATATCGGTTTGGAATATTACAACGTGCGCCTCGGTGTTACCTACGACATCAATACCGGAAGTGCAAAAACAATTGCCCAAGGACGTAACGGAGTAGAGCTTTCACTACAGTATTTGTTTAAGAAGAATACAAGCTCGTCCGGCAATGTCCGCAGACCCAATCCTTGGTATTAGAGTAGTACATATTTAGGCATATTATTATTTGGCTTTATTTTGGTTAAAGCGTGTATGTGAACATATTTTGTCTACATTCACGCTTTAAATTTTTAACTCATATGAAATTGTCAACCTATCTCAAAAGAGCATTACCCATTGCATCTATCGCATTTCTAAGCCTATCGGCAAACGCACAAAAGAAAATCGAGCTGAAATTCAAACCTGAAAACAATTCGAAATATGTCATTTCCGTAGCGACCAAAAGCGTCATCTCGCAGATGAGCATGGATATAAACATGAACATGAATATGGACATGAATTGCGCATTCACCCCACAAGGTGAAAACAAATTGATGACAGCCCAATACTCCAATATCGGCGTGGACATGGACATGATGGGGCAAAAAGTAAATCTTAGCAGTAACGGAACGGATAAAAACAGTGAACCACTTAAAAAATTAACCACTAAGTCTTTTGGCTGCGTCATCGACAAAAACGGCAAAGTCGTAAAGACTGTGGGTGTTGATTCTTTGGCTACCGTTTTTGGTGCAAATAATCCCGCAGCAAGCTATTTCAATGAAGATGCCATCAAAAGTTCTATTGAACAGAGTTTTTCTTTCTATCCTGATCATGCTATTGCAGTTGGAGAAACTTGGAAAAATTCCGTAAACATCGTCAGCAACGTCAAGATGAAAGCCGACATAACATATACCCTGGAAAAGGTAGAAAGCAACTTGGCTTACATTAAAATCGAATCAACATTGGCGACCGACGGGCAGCAAAAGATAACAACAAACGGAATGGAAGTGGGCATGGCGATGCAGGGTACGCAAAACGGGAACATGGTTGTAGACACCAAAACCGGAATGTTTACTACCTCCAATTTGACACAAGACCTAAAAGGCACAATTTCCGCGATGGGTCAGGAAATACCGATGACCGTGAAATCCGATGTTGTCAACACTTGTAAAAAACAGTAATTTCTTTTGATAGAAAATATAAAAAATACCCTCGCTTGAGGGTATTTTTTATTTACAAAAACGTCTCAAAACGGCAATAGAATTACATTTGTACAAACAAGACCGCATGTCCAATATAGAACAAAACATATCCTTGCTTCCTTACAATACATTTGGAATAGATGCCAAAGCCCGTTATTTTTCAAGGTTTTCCGATATAAGCCAATTGCAGAATAGTTTGGAAGAAATGCCTAACATCAATCTTCTAACTATTGGCGGGGGCAGCAATATTCTTTTAACAAAAGATTTCGACGGACTAGTGTTGAAAAACGAAATCAAGGGAATCGAACTGATAAAAGAAGACAACGAATATCACTATGTAAAAGCCGGCAGCGGAGAAAACTGGCATCAGTTTGTATTGCATTGTATTGCTCAAAACTATGCGGGCATTGAAAATCTAAGTCTAATTCCTGGTTGTGTCGGCGCATCTCCCATGCAAAACATTGGTGCATACGGCGTTGAGATAAAAGATGTTTTTTACGAACTGGATGCATTTCATATCAAGGACAAACGAACGGATATATTCAAACTGGAAGATTGTCATTTTGGTTATCGGGAAAGTGTTTTCAAAAACAAATACAAAGGTCAATACATCATCACAAACGTCACGTACAAGCTCAACAAAAAGCCCGTCTTCCATACGTCCTACGGCGCAATACAGCAACAACTGGATGCGATGCATATACAAGACTTGTCCATCAAATCCATATCCGATGCTGTGATTGCGATACGCAGCAGCAAATTGCCCGACCCTGCAAAAATTGGAAACGCAGGTAGCTTTTTCAAAAATCCA
>JAATFC010000068.1 GCA_015655435.1 Chitinophagales bacterium
AACCCTTACGGGAAATGATTTCTACGTAATGATAACCATAATCAGTTTTGACTGTTTTCTTTTCGCCAACTGCTCCTGTGAAGGCAAAATCGTTGAACTCGGGAACCATCTGTCCTGTGGTAATGTTTTCCATAAGACCACCTTTGCTCTTGCTTCCCGGGTCATCGGAGAATACTGCGCAGATGGAGTCAAATTTTGCACCTTTGTTAATGTCAGCAATTGCGCTGTCTAATCTTTTCAATGCAGCGGAATCCGTTCTCACTTGTACTGCACTTCCCGTCTGTGGGTCTCTTTGTTGCGTACCGACCAATATGTGACGAACTGTTACCGTATCAGCCACAGGAGCAGCTCCAACTAGTTTTGCCAAAGCGTAACTCTGCTGGTCGAAATAAGGTCCATAAACAGTCCCAACCGGATTGCGTACAATGGAATCCTTGAATGGGTCTTTCATCGACTTGCTGGCAATGTAACCACCATAAGGAGCAGTTCCGCCATTTGCCAACATGAATGCTTTCACGTCGGTCGCTGCAGTTAGTCCTTCTTTTATTGCGTTGACTTCGCTTCTTACGGCTGCGGAATCTGCAGATGTAGGAGCAGCGTTGAATGCTACATAAGAGATATTGCGTGTTTCGAATTTCTGTTCAAATTGTTTTGCGTGCTTATTGACGTAAGCCATGATTTCCGCATCGGAAACTTTTACCTGGTCGTCGGCAATGGAGCTGTATGGCACTTGTACATAATCGAAACTAGCCAAGGCACTTGCGTCCGCGGATTCTTTTTCTGCCAACCATTTCGGGACGTAGATAGCGCCTACGACCAAGGATTGGTATTTCTGAGCGATGGACTGGTCTATAAATGGTTTGATAGCACTTTCTTCGAATTCCTGTATCTGGGGATTGTTAAGCTGCTTTTTCATCTGTGCAAACTGTTGGCGCACCACACTTGGATTGTAGGCACCCGTTTGCGGATCAGAGAAGTACTGCCTCATGAACTGAGGAGGGTTGTTGCCGAACAATGCACTTTCAAGTTCGGTTTCGGAGAAAGCAAGACCAAGTTGGTCTGCTTGTTGCTTCAATGCGGTCAACTGGATTTCGTAGTTCCATACTTGACCTATCATTTGTTCACGGGAGACCTGTTGACCTTGTTGCTGTTGCATCTTGGTCACCATGTCCAACTGTTTGTCAAAATCCGTTTTCTCGATTTTCTGACCGTTGATTTTACCTACAGTAGTGGTATTGGAAAAGAGATTGCCTCTACTGAAAGATGAATCCATTAGGATAAAAGCAATCAAGGATAGCGCAATCAGAACAACAATAATCCAGGCACCTTTCTCCTGTATCTTTTGAATAATAGACATATTACGAACTACTTAATTTTATAAGACGGCAAAAATAATGGTTTCAAGCCACTATGCAAATTTGAAAGCCCAATTTAGGGGAGATGTTTTGGATTTATTTGAAAAAAAAGGATTTCAACCTGAAAATGTCCGTTTCAGATGGGAAATATAGCCAGATTTTATACGAAAAACCCCTTCAACATCGTGTCTCGCGCCATTAAAAAAGCCGCGCTTTCAAGCGCGGCATGAGTATACATTCTTGAAATATTGAGATTAATTATTGAATGTGCCTGGCCAATACCTCTGCTACAGTCTTGTTGACATTCGCAGCCGTAAGCTTGCCCGCTTTCCAGTCGTCAGCCAATGTGAAGAGTTTGGACATGAGATTTTCGTCTTCTACTTTTTCAGTCAGCTTGATGGTGGACTTGCCATTCAGTATCTTGTCCCATTCCTGCTGTACGGCAGTCCAGAATCCTTTGTGGTCTTCCCAGTATTTTTTG
The DNA here is from genome assembly GCA_015655435.1 of Chitinophagales bacterium. Taxonomy (GTDB): domain Bacteria; phylum Bacteroidota; class Bacteroidia; order Chitinophagales; family Chitinophagaceae; genus Rhizosphaericola. Next base: position 1,837 of record JAATFC010000068.1, read on the forward strand.
CCTTCGGCACAATTACTTTCGGGTAGTTTTTCGTATCCGTTGAGTCCTTTTTCTTCCGCAATCAACGTGTCGCTTCCATTAGCACGGTTTATCTTTTTGTTGTCCTGTACGTGGTCGTAGCCCTTGTCCGTAATAACGAGGCGGTTGGTACGTTCCAATATGTTATAATCCGAACGCTGCGTGTATTCCCGACGTGGCAGTGGCGCGTCCGTCGTATTTTCCCAGATGGTGTGCCCATTGACTTTTTGCCACTCAGCAGCACCTTGGTATCGAGGAGCGTCAGTTACTTCCCACACAGATTGAGACCATTTGCCTTTGACATCAGAGGATTGGAGCATGACTTTTTCCCATACCTTGTCGGCTTTGTATTTCCATTGTACGGGATTTTGGTATGTCCAGTCCTCGCGCCAATGCTTCACGACGGACTTTCCCATCACAAGCAAATGTTGTATTACAACACGCTTATCCGTATTGACGATAGGCAACGCTAACTCGGTAACGCCGTCAATTGTTTCCCTGTCATGAAACTTGTAGTCCTTGTCAGGGGAGAATGTTTCCGCATATTTGAAACTTACCTGATAGCAGCCACAGAGCTTGTCAACATTCTCTTTTCCTGTCTGTGCAAATGCCGGTACAGTCAGAGCAGTTGCGATTAATAACATAGATATTTTGCGCATTTTATCCTTAGTTTGATATTTTATAAAGTTACTTTAATAATGGAACAACAAAGGTTGAACTATACATAATGAGCCATTTCCGATTTCGGGAAATGGATTTGCGAGATTGGGAGTTTTTTGGATGAATGATGAGAAAAATAAAAAGGCTCGGAACATTCCGAGCCTTTTTGTCTTTTTTATTTAAAAGAAATAATTTCTAATTCTTACTACTTCCTAGTCGCATGAATAGTTTCAGCACTTCGACATATAGCCATACAATCGTAACCAATAAGCCAAATGCACTGTACCATTCCATAAATTTGGGTGCGCCCATCGCAGCCCCGTCTTCAATCTGACCAAAATCGATAATAAGATTTAATGCTGCAATTACAATTACGAACAATGAAATGCCAATACCTAAAGCACTCGAATCGTACATGAATGGAAGATTGACATGAAACATTCTTAAAACGATGGTAGCTAGGTAAAACAATGCAATGCCAACAGTAGCGGAAATGACAACGGACTTGAATTTCTCCGTTGGTTTGATAATACGGAAACTATACAACAAAAACATGGCAATCGCTACTGCAAACGTAACGCCTACAGCCATGAAAACGACGTTAGGGTATTTTTTCGCCAATGCGGCATTGACAATTACAGAGATGCCCCCCAAGAAAAATCCTTCCAATACGCTATATAAAGGCGCGAGGTATTTGGATGCTTGTGGACGAAAACTCATAATCAATACGCAAACCAATCCTCCAATAGCTCCTGTCCATGTGAGCGTATTGAGTGTATCGTATTTTGCTGCTGCATACATCGTCCAAGTGTAGACTGCGCCTGCGATAGTCAGGAACAGCAACAATCCAAATTTGGACATAGTGCCTCTGACGGTCATTGTGCTGGAATCGTCTATGCCTAGGGATTTGGAAAAAACCTTTTCGGATAGTGTCGGATTTCCGGAATTGAATAGAGCCATTTTTAATTTTTTAGTGTATAAAAATATCTATTTTAAGCTAAATATTTTCCTAAAGTTTTCAGTTACAGTTTTTCTATTGTTTCAAAAACATATTCTGGATGTTCCTGTTTCACAATGTTAATCATGGTAACCAATGAATCTTTGTAGTTAGGTAGGTGGAACATGCGGTCATGAGCGAGCAATACAATGCTTTTCTTACGATAAGTTTCGTTTTTCTCCAATGTATTGATAAGTTGTCTCGCCATCAATTGAGCACTCTGTATAGGGACGGAACCATGCCCTTGCGGGTTACGTTTGAAATGCCATTCTACATCCCAGCCAATCACTTTAGCTCCAATGGAATCCATCAAGTGCATGACAGGGCGGACCAGTTTGGTACCTCTCATCCTGCCGCTGTCCAATACCCAGGCATTGTTGCCGGGGAAACGGTAATAGCGTTCGGGTACTTGCAAGCTGCTATCCGTACGCATAAAGTCCTTGAATGCGCCTTGTGGATTGTGATAAAAAGCCAAGTAATGGTCA
>JAATFC010000311.1 GCA_015655435.1 Chitinophagales bacterium
ATGGAGGTCGCCCAATATCTGCTCAATATGCTTTTGCAGTTCAGCGACTTTGTTGTCATAATCTTCCTTTGCAGCCAAAGTAGTATTGACACTTACGTAAAATTTAATCTTCGGTTCTGTACCGGAAGGTCTTGCCGAAATCTTGGAACCGTCTTCCAATATAAACTGCAATACATTACTTTTTGGAAGGTCGATTGTCCAAGTTTTTCCAGTTTTCAAGTCTTGACCTTCGCTAGTCTGATAGTCCAATAGTTCCGCAACGGCACTGCCGGCAATGGTTGCGGGAGGATTGGAACGGAACTCGCTCATCATCTTGGCGATTTCTTCCTGACCGTGCATTCCTTTTTTGGTAATGGAAACGAGTTTTTCCAAATACAAACCATATTGGACATAGAGGTCAATCAGCTTGTCAAACAAAGTTTGCCCTTTGTCTTTTTCGAATGCTGCCATTTCACACAAAATAGCAACAGCCGAAACAGAATCCTTGTCACGGACTTTGTCGCCAATCATCAAACCGAAACTTTCTTCTCCGCCGACTATATAGTTTTCCTTTCCTTCTAGTTCGCGTATTTTTTCGGCAATCCACTTGAACCCTGTCAATACATTGTAGGCTTTCAGTCCATTCTGTGCGGCAACACGGTCAATCATGTCAGAAGTCACGACAGTCTTGACTATCATGTCATTTGGTTGGTTGATTCCTTTAGCTTTTCTGGCTTCTATCAGATAGGAAAATGCCAACACAGCCGTTTGGTTTCCGTTCATCAACTGCCATTCGCCATGGTTGTTTTTGATGGCAACTGCGACACGGTCCGCATCAGGATCAGTACCCAACAATATATCTGCGTCTAGTTCTTTCGCTAATTTCAAACCCAAATTCATCGCTTCTGATTCTTCCGGATTTGGGTAGATGACTGTTGGGAAATTTCCGTCCGGAACTTCTTGTTCTTTTACTATATGTACATTGTCAAAACCCAATGCTTTCAATGCTTTTGGAACAAGCATGATACCGCTGCCATGTATCGGCGTATAGACTATTTTCAAGTCATGCTGACGTTTGATGACGTCGGGATACACGCTCAACTCCGTTACCATCTGGATGTATTTTTCATCCATTTCAGCACCGATGATGACTATATTTTCATCATTTCCAGACCATTTGACATCACTCACACTATGTATAGCGTCTACTTCTGTTATTACGTTTTTGTCATGTGGAGGTACGAGCTGACCACCGTCACTCCAATAGGCTTTGTAGCCGTTGTATTCTTTAGGATTATGCGAAGCCGTACACATCACACCCGCTTGACAACCCAACGTGCGAATTGCAAAAGAAACTTCCGGTGTCGGACGCAAAGATTCATACAAATAAACCCTAATGCCGTTGGATGCAAATACGTGCGCCGTAGTCTCTGCAAAGAAACGGCTATTGTTGCGGCAGTCATGTCCAATCACAACACTGACAGGCTTGTCTCCATAAGTTTTTTTCAAATAGTTGGCAAAGCCCTGCGTTGCCATTCCGACCGTATATTTGTTCATACGGTTCGTTCCTACACCCATGATGCCGCGCAGACCGCCAGTACCAAATTCCAGATTTTTGTAAAAAGCTTCCTGCAATTCGTCAGGATTTTCCTGTTGCATTTTCTTGATGGCGTCTTTCGTTTCTTGGTCATAACCGCCTTCGAGCCAGGTATTTACTTTTGCTTGAATAGCTGTATCCATAATAATATGATTTATAAAAGGTTTTATTTATTCTCAATAAATGCGCCGACAACTTTGCCGTCTTCTACTTCCAGACTTACATAATCATGCTGCGTAGTCGCAATAGACAATCCAACAAAATCGGAATGTATGGGATAAAGTTTGTGCATACGCTCCACCATTACCAAGGTCTGTATTTTTTTAGGAGTATATTCCAATAAAGGTTTCAGCGCATACAACAAAGTCCTGCCACTGTTGCTCACGTCGTCAATCAAGACGATATGTTTGTCCGAAAAATCCGCATCTCCCGTTATATTGGACACGCGCAGGTCTTGCTTGTCAAACGTCATCTCCCGAACATCCAACGTAATCGAGATGTAACGCTCCAAAAACACACGAATGGACTGTGCAATCGCCAACCCGTTTTTCTTGATGCCAATCAATATGAGTGAGGTTGCATCATCTTCCAGATTTTCCGCAATTTCGAGTGCCAGACGGTGCAGTTTCTCCTTGGCGATTTCCTTCGTGAGGAGTTTATTTTTTTCAGGCATTTATTTTGTCGTTAAAAAGTTACCAAACCTAAGGAAAAATGTCCTTTTGTGCAAAAAAAGGGAAATAATTTGAAGTTTTCGCCATTTGATGATTTGATAATAGCAGAAATGTCGTCCGATATGGGGAAATGATACGCTCCGACATAATTCGTAAATGACAATTCACAATTCATATTTACTTTTGCGGCTATGTCAGATGCAAAGGAAAAATACGAAGTGGTAATCGGTCTGGAAGTTCACGCCCAATTGGCAACGGAAAGCAAACTTTTCTGCGGTGACAGCGCGTCTTTCGGTGCTGAACCCAATACGCACGTCAGTCCCATTACGTTGGCACATCCCGGAACCCTTCCAAAAACCAACAAAAAGGCAGTCGAATATGCCGTTAAGATGGGAATCGCCTGCCATTGCGAGATTGCACCGTTCACTTATTTTTCCCGAAAAAATTACTTCTATCCCGACCTTCCAAAAGGCTATCAAGTCAGCCAAAATGTCCATCCAATATGCGATAAAGGTTACATAACCATTCATACAAACGGAACGAAAAGGAATGTCCTATTGGACCATATCCATCTGGAAGACGACGCCGGCAAAAGCATTCACGACCTTTATCCCGACTATACGTGTATCGATCTCAATCGTGCGGGCACACCGTTGATTGAGATTGTATCACTTCCCGATATGCACAGTGCAGAAGAAGCATTCCAATACGTGACGGAAATCCGCCGACTGGTTCGCTGGATTGGCATTTGTGACGGCAATATGGAAGAGGGCAGTTTACGTTGCGATGCCAATGTTTCCATACGTCTGAAAGGCGAAATAAAACTCGGAACGAAAGTCGAAGTTAAAAACCTCAACTCCATCCGCAACGTCAAAAGAGCAATAGAGTTTGAAGTAGAACGCATGATTAAAATGGTGGAAAACGGCGAAAAAATCATCCAACAGACACGCAGCTACGACGCCGACAAAAACATCACTTTCGCCTTGCGTGACAAGGAAGAAGCCAATGATTACCGTTATTTTCCCGAACCGGATCTAGCTCCTATTGAGCTCACGGAAAAAGACGTTCAAAGAATAAAAGAACTGCTTCCTGCACTTCCACAAGATTTGCAAGCGGACTTTGTGGAAAAATATGGACTAAGCGCCTACGATGCGGAACAATTGACATTGGAAAAAGACACGGCGGACTTCTTTTTGCAAACTGCCAATATATCCAACCAATATAAAGCTATTGCCAACTGGATTACAGGACCTTTACGCCAATTGGCAAACGATCAACAAATTGATTTTTCGCAATTGCAGATGGCTCCTGAACAGATAGCAGGAACAATACAGATTATTGACGAGGGAAAAGTCAATTTTTCCATCGCTTCTTCTAAGATTTTACCTGCACTGTTGGGTAATCCAGACGCAACAGCTTTGGATATTGCCACAAAGGAAAACCTTTTGCAGACAAGCGATACAGGCGAACTCGAAGCATGGATTGACGAAGCATTAGCCTCCATGCCTGACAAGGTAAAAGAATATCAAAAAGGTAAAAAAGGACTTATCGGACTATTTGTCGGACAAGTAAAAAAAATCAGCAAAGGCAAAGCAGACCCGAAAATCACAACGGAATTGTTGCAGCAGAAATTAGGGTAAAGCTATATACATTACTACGTTAAAACAAACTGTTCTAATATGAAATGGAAATATTGGATGACAGCGTTATTGGTAGCCTTGTGCGGATGCGCATTTGCACAAGGAAAACCCGAGTGGAAAAATATTTTCGAATCCATCAACAGCAATGTATTGAGCATTCGCAAGCCTACTCTACGCTACAAGACGCAACACAAACAATCGGACATCGACTAACGGGTTCTGAAAATGGGAAAAAAGCGGAACAATATGCTTGCAATTTGCTGAAATTCTACGGTATCAAAGACGTAAAATTCCAACCATTCCAAGCTGAGAGCTGGAGTCGCGGCACGATTTCCGTTCAGATCGGCTCAGATGAAAATCATTTACAACCTTTCAAAGCTGTTACATTGGCGCACTCGCCAATACAAGCAAATGTCACGGGCGAAATCGTTGACATGGGTAACGGCGTTGAGTCTGATTATCTTAAAAATCCCAATATTGCGAAAGGTAAAATTGTATTGGCTTATTTAGGAATTTTGCCCAACTCTGCACCCAATACAAAAAACCTTCACCGTTCTGAAAAAACAGCCATCGCTATCAAATATGGAGCAAAAGGAATCATTCTGATTAATGGTGCACCAGGCAGCATTTTGCTAACGGGCACAGCTTCCGTAACGGGCAAACTAATCTCCATTCCTGCGATTTGTATTGGACATAAGGCGGGGCTAGCACTCAAGCAGACTATATTGGAACATCCTCAGATTGCATCCATTCAGATGACCAATAATGCAGGAACAATTACCGCAAGAAATGTCATAGCCACATTCAAAGGAAGCAAGTTTCCCAAAGAAAAAATAGTTGTTGGCGGACATTTGGATAGTTGGGATTTGGCAACAGGAGCAATTGATAATGGTATTGGATCATTTGCGGTGATGGATATGGCTCGTACCTTTCAACAACTAAAACTCCATCCCGAAAGAACTGTCGAATTTGTTCTTTTTATGGGAGAGGAAGAAGGGCTTTTGGGAAGTCGTGCCTACGTAAAAAAGGCTATCAAAAATAAAGACATCGACAATATCCGCTATATGCTCAACTACGACATGACCAACGACCCGAGAAGTTTCAGTTCGAGCATTCCCACAACTAAAGAGTTTTTTCAATATATCGGTGCAACTATACAATCTTTCGATACTTCTTTTCATAATAAATTTCAATTGGAAGTTGGCTTGCACAGCGACCACGAGCCTTTTATGTTAGTGGGCATCCCGACGGGTGGCGGAGCTGAAGCGCATCTGGACAGAAGCGTATTGGACTGTTATCACGCGGACTGCGATGTATTTGATTTAGTGGACAGAAAAGGACTGCTCAATACAGTACGTTTCAGCACTATGTTGACTTACGGACTAGCCGATGCTCCCAATATTTCTGCAAAACGTCAATCAGACGAAGAAATCAAATCGCTTTTAATGGCAAACAACTTAGAAGAACCGTTAAGGATTTCGGGCGATTGGCGATGGAAATAAACAACCTCTCAATTTAAAAAAGTTAACCTAATTTATTTGTTTATAATAATATTCTACCACTATATTTGCGACAATTAAAAAAATAACTCATTATGAGAAAGACCCTGATTCCCTTTGCTTTTGTGGTAGTAATTGCAGCAATGGCATTACCAAGTTGTTGTTCCATTATTCATGGAACAGAACAAAATGTTGATTTTACAAGCCAACCTTCCGGAGCGTCCATCACTATTGATGGAACAGATTATGGTGTTACGCCAAAGACTATTACACTGAGAAGGAAAGGTCGTTTAAAGACTGAAGCGAAACCTAAAATCGAGTATGCCGTTAAGATCCAAATGGATGGTTATTATCCTTATGACATTAAACTCAAAAGAGAAATGGATGGATGGTTTTTGGGCAACATCCTTTTGGGAGGTGTTATCGGAATCATTATTGATGCGAGCAATGGATCTATGTACAAATTAACTCCAAATCAAGTAATTGCTCAAATGGCCAAGAACACTTCAACAGGGCAGATAAGACAAACAGATAAAAACAACATATACATTGCTACAACATTAACGCCTGATCCAAGTTGGGAAAAGGTTGGAACTCTAGCAAAAAAATAAGATATAACAATATCACCTAGATTATCAAAAGGTATCGAAACTTGAATAGTGTCGATACCTTTTTCGTTTTGCACCAATACTATAATAGAGGCTGAGTTTTGTATTGTTTGATTTTCCATCAAAGTAATACATATTTTTTTACCTAAAACAATTGCGGTGAATTATATTTGCACGTCACTTCGGACGTGAAATACGTGCATGATAAAAAAAATCACCGTCATATTGACTTTACTCGCGATTGTTGGAATGTCTTTCAGCAAAGGGTTTGTCATTCTTGATTTTTATGCAAACAGGAGTGAAATTGCACTCAAATATTGTGTCAACAAAAACAGACCGATGCTACATTGTAACGGTCATTGTTTTTTGATGAAAGCCTTGAAAAAAGAAGAACAACGCGAGCAAGCTCTCGGCGACGCTTTTAGCAAACTAGAAGTGATGGTATGCGAGCATCGATTCCCGAAAATCCAGTATTCTGACGCAAATACACCTATTGACCGTCACGAAAAAATCTTACCCAGCAATAGCCATATCTGGCAGCTATTCACTATTAATAGATTACTGAAACCTCCGGTATATAAGCATCTTAGCTAGTTTTTTATCCAACATTTTTATAGTATGAAAATTGTCATGTCTTTTTTTAAATGACAGACGGTTTAGTGTATTGCATTTACCATGCGATAGACTACCGCATACCATATATTATTCTACATTAATTTATCAATCAATGAAATTTTTCAATAGGACTATACTATTGATATTGCTTATTTCTTGCAATGTCAATAACCTTTTTGCACAAGAACAAACGACAGATCCACTACCAGACAGCATAACTGTTTATGTCAATAGTTATTACTTGTCACCAAAAGACATATCCAGCATTCAGTCTGCAAGGATGCCTATCAGAGACCTAGAAAATCCGCAGGTTTCCAATAATATTGGTGGCAAGCTGACACAAAACCGAAACTATTATTCTCTGAGTTCATTATTGTCTAATGTGGCGGGAATATCGCAGGGATGGGCTTCCGTTTCGCCATACTATAATCTACGTGGATTTAACGTCCGTTCCTATATCCGAAACGGTATTGACGGCTATCTCTCCGCAGAAATGGATCCAGCAAACTTGGAACAATTATCAGTCGTCAAAGGCCCTTCGGGTAGTTTGTTTGGTAGTACTCTGATATCGTTTGGAGGATTGATTAACCGCATTACCAAAAAGCCTATCGATTCGACATTTTCGGAAGTCGGATTTTCTGCCGGAAGCTATGGATTTTACAGAGTCAATATGGACATTAATACTGCACTAGACAAAGCACACAAAATCCTGTTTCGTTTTAATGGAGCATATACAGACCAAGCGTCTTTTCAAGATGCAGGATTTTCAAGAGTTGCCTTTGCAGCACCGAGTTTTGAGTATCGGGTCAATGACCGTCTTCGTATCGAACTTGAATCCGAAATCCAATATCGTCGTGGCTCAAGCAACAGTCAGATTGCGCCAATGAATCCAATAGTAAATGGAGTCAACAAAAACGCGGACAATAGCAATGCACTTGCACTAGACTATAAAAAAAGCTATTCCAACAATTCCATTTATTTGAATAATCCAAGCATCAACATTTACGGAAAAGTCCAATATAAGATTTCGCCTAACTGGCTTTCGGAAACCAATCTGGTCAATACCTGGGCGGAGAACACAGGCAACTATCTAATGATGAATCTTATCAATGGAGATAGTAGTCTGGTACGCAAGATTAGTAACTATCCTGACGGTAATTTCAGAACACAACAAATACAGCAAAATTTTATCGAAGATTTTAACATCGGAAAAGTGAGAAACCGTATGGTTATTGGATTTGACTATTATCGTTATGCTAGCAATACTTCGTCCAATGGACTTAACGGAAGCGGCATGAGTATGGGTGGATCCATGCCTGGAATGTCTATGCCAAGACCTTCATTTGACACATTGAGTTTGTATACAGCCAACAACAATTACGGAACGCTTTCTCCGACATTAATCAACAATAAATTATTAGGATTTGCTCCAACAAGAACGAGTAGCTTGCAAAACACTTACTACGTATACCTTTCAGACGTTGTCAATCCAATAGAAGCCTTGTCGATATTGGTTGGTGGACGTATCGACCGATTCAACAATGCAGGTTCGACCGACCTCAATACGGGAACTATTTCCGGTCGATACAACCAAACGGCATTTTCACCCAAACTAGGTTTTACCTATCAACTATTATCTAGACGGATAGCCATATTCGGCAACTATATGAATGGATTTCAAAACACTGCCCCCGTTATGCAAGTCGATGGCACGACCTCCACATTCAAACCTCAATATGGCAACCAATGGGAAGCCGGTGTCAAAATAAATCTAGCCGAACGTCTATTGGATGCGACACTAAGCTATTACGACATCCGCGTAAGCAATGTAGTTCGCAATGACCCGAACGATGCAACTATGTATATTCAGGATGGAAAACAATATAGTCGTGGCGTGGAGGCAGATGTACAATCGCAGCCTTTTCAAGGTTTTTACATACATGGAGGTGTTGCATACAACGATAGCAAATACACGGCGACAAGTACAGCCACAGAAGGTTTGAGACCTGTCAACTCTGGTCCAAAATGGACAGGAAACTGGTATGCAACATATAGGATTGAACAGGGCAAGCTGAATGGTTTGGGTATTGGTTTTGGTGGAAATTATTATGACAAAAATCTTATTATCAATTCCACGACGAGCGGTACATTTTTTACCAATGCCTATACATTGCTCAACGCACAACTATACTACGACCGGCCTTCTTATGCTTTTGCCGTCAGTATGAGCAACCTGACCAACAAGCATTATTATTACGGTGGTGCAGGATTTATCACGCCCGGCATGCCGAGACAGTTCATCCTATCCATCAAACTTAAATTATAAAAATATGCAGCACCGTATTTGCTTCTTGATATTGGTTTTGCTGGTCAGCTTTCAATTGAAAGCGCAACAAACCGACACATCACACACGGGAAAAATGGAAAATTTCATGCGTCATTTTGATGGAAAAGACACCGTCCGTATTGGCGTATTGGCATACAGTGGAATGGTTTTGCAGGATTTTAGTGGACCGATAGAAGTATTTTCCAAGGCAAAAGGATTGACCAATAATCATTATAATATTTACATTATTGGAATCGACAAGTCTCCCATCTCTACGGAGAATCATATTGTGACTACACAACCTCAATATGATTTAAAAAATATGCCAGCGTGCGATTATTTTTTCATACCCGGCGCTCCGATGGCGGTGGTTGATAGCTTACGGCAAAACACTTCTTTCCAAAATGCTTGGGCTCGTTGGAAAAAACGTGCTGATACGTCCAAACTGGCAAGTATCTGCACAGCTTCCTATCTTTTGGCAGAAAAGGGTTTGCTGGATGGAAAAGATGCCACCACGCATTTTTTTGTAGCAGATGATTTTGCGTCTTTGTATCCCAAAGTTACATTCCATAAAAATGTACGATTCGTCGATGCCGGAAATATATTGACATCTTCTGGGGTCACGTCTGGCATTGACTTGGCACTTTATATTGTTGGAAAAATAAACGGAGAAAAAATACAGGGCATGATATCACGTGCGCTCCAATACAACTACCATCAATATGAGAAATGGCCGGAAGCTCCGATGGGCATGCATTTCAAAAGATAAGATTTTACCGTAAATCTGTTTTTATTTACAGCCAATACAAGTCAAAAATGTCGATGATAAATAAGTGTGGTTTTCGCATTTATCAACGACACACATTCCGACTTATATTGGCTGTTTTTTTTGTTTTATTCAAAATATTTTTTCAACTAATTTTGGCAATTCAAAAATGACGTTAGCGTGACAAAATCGTGCGATTTAACCCAATACGATAGCTAACTTTGCGTGTCGGTTCGGAGTTAGAGCATCAACGATTTGCAATTACCCTGGCCCCCTTTACCAGACGCTATAACGGAAATAGATGAAACAGAGTATGGATTATCAAAAATTTTGCGTAGCAGGAATCAATTACAAGAAGACCGATGTCGCCGTTCGTAGCCAGTTTGCCGTTTCTGAAGAACAATATGCACGGATTTTGCAAAATGCTTCAGCAATCGGACTCGGAGACGTTTTCGTCATTGCAAGTTGCAACCGTACCGAAATCTACGGAATTGCCAATAGCCCCGAAGACCTGATTAATATTCTTTGCAGCGAGACCGCTGGTTCTTCTGAACTTTTCCGCCAAATGGCATATATCCATACTGCTGAAAAAGCGATGGAGCATCTTTTCGACGTATCAGCCGGGCTTGATTCGCAAATTTTAGGAGATTACGAAATTGTAGGACAGATGAAGCACGCGGTACAGTTTGCCCACAGTTACGGTACGATTGGCACATTCTCTGACCGCCTCGTCAACTTCGCCGTCAAATCTTCCAAAGAAATAAAAAACAGGACAAAACTCAGCGGAGGCACGACTTCCGTTTCTTTCGCTGCCATACAGTTTTTGAAATGGCACTGTCCTGATATTGAAAATAAAAAAATAGTGATGGTCGGAGCCGGCAAGATAGCCGTCAGCACCGCCCGCAACCTCAAAGATTATTTGGATGTCCGCAATCTTACGGTTATCAACCGCACGTTGGAAAATGCACAGAACTTAGCAACGGAGCTTGGTTTTCGAGCCGCACCGCTTTCTCTTCTTTCCGAAGAAATAAAATCTGCAGACATCGTCCTAGCCGCAACCAATACTACACACACCATCATTGACAAAAAAATGCTGGAGGGACTTGAGCCCAAAATCCTGGTTGACCTTTCGATTCCGTACAATATCGACAGCGATGTCAAGGAAACACCCGGAACGATACTGGTCAATGTGGACGAGCTTTCCAAAATCGGAGAAATGACATTTTCCAATAGGAAAAATGAAATTCCCGCTGCAAAAGCTATCATCCACGAATACCTCAACGAATTTGCGGAATGGTATCGCATGCGCAAAAATGTTCCGGTTCTGAAAGTAGCCAAACAAGTCATGATGGACATCCAGAAAAATCAGATGTGCCAATACATGACTTTCGAAGACGCCTTCGACACGGCGGAAATTGAGAGAGTTGTACCTGTTGACCACGCTTTGAAAAAAGCAATCAACAACATGGCGGTAAAGCTGCGCGATAATTTTCAGGAAAAAGGATGCAACTGCATCCAGGCTATCAACGAATTTATCGCAGCCAAGAGCAATTAAAACCATGGCAGAAAAAATCATCCGAATCGGAACCCGCGACAGCAAACTTGCGCTGTGGCAGGCTCAGAAAGTACAAAGTCTTTTAGCATCCACCGGACAACCATCGGAATTAGTTTCGGTAAAAAGCGAGGGCGACCTCGACCTTGTCACGCCTCTATATGCTATGGGAGTGCAGGGAGTTTTTACCAAAACGCTTGATGCTTATCTGTTAAGCGACAAGATAGATATTGCGGTGCATTCGATGAAAGACGTTCCCACGCAATTAGCGCAGGGAACCGTACAAGCCGCAGTATTGCCAAGAGCCGAAGCGCACGATATTCTCGTACTAGGAAAAGAGAAATGGCACAAAAACAATTTCGGTAACTGGCAAAGAAACGCAGGAGAAACCACGGATTTTCATATTGGAACAGGTTCTGTTCGGCGCACTGCACAATGGCTCAACCGCTATCCTCATTCTCAAATCGACAATCTACGCGGCAACGTCCAGACCCGTTTACGCAAATTGGAGGAAAATAATTGGGATGGTGCTATATTTGCAGCAGCAGGACTTGGGAGAGTTGACCTTTTACCCGAAAATCATATTGTATTGGACTGGATGCTTCCAGCACCGGCACAGGGAGCAATAATGGTTGTATGTAAAAAAGAAGATGTAGCAACGGCGGTTATCTGCCAAAGCATGAATCATGAGGAAACTGCTGTCTGTACTAAGATTGAAAGAGATTTTCTGAGTACGTTGATGGGCGGATGTTCTACTCCTATTGGAGCTCATGCTGAAGTAAAAGAAGGAAGGATTTATTTCAAAGGAAATATCTTATCTCCCAACGGCAAACATAGCATAGACATCGCACAAGACGAGGACTATACAACAAATAGCAAACTAGGAACAACAGCGGCAACCCAATTATTGAAACAGGGAGCTCAATCCATAATAGAAGAGATTAGAAAATTTGAAAAGGGAGATTAACATACTTTGCACGCGCAAGCTGGATGCGAACATTCTCAAAAAGGCAGAACTCAACAATATACACATTGATTGTGTTCCATTTATTGAGACAATATTTACGCACAGCCTTGAGGTAGAAAAAAAGTTGAAAGAACTAGAAACACAGGAAATCGTAGCTGCTTTCACAAGTAAAAAGGCAGTCGAAGCTATTACCAAAATACTGCAAACTGCACCTCACTGGAAGATTTTCACCACGGGCGGTATCACTAAGAAATCCATCATAAAATATTTTGGCGAAGATGCCATTATGGGCAGCGGCAAACACGCGTCAGATGTAAAAGAAAAACTTTTCGAAAACAAAGACAATATCAGCAAAGTCTATTTCTTCTGTGGAGACCAACGCATGAACGATATCCCGGAATATCTTCCCGAACAAGGCATAGAAGTGTAAGAATTGATAGTGTACAAGACCATATTGATACCCCAATATATCGACAAAGACTATAACGGCATTATGTTCTTCAGTCCTAGTGCAGCACACAGTTATTTCTCTGAAAATACAATTCCCGTTGATGTTCCGCTTTTTTCCATAGGAAACACCACAACGGCTACTATAAAAACATATAGTACCAATCCTATATTGACAAGCGAATGGCCTGGGCAAGAATCATTGCTCAACCTCGTGATTAACTATTTTGCATAAATATAGTTTTGTTTATGCGCAACTACATCGACGTGATGTCCTAACAACAAAATATGAAAATAAATCACGCCTTTATATTAATCTTTATTTTACTCAACATACGATCCAATGCCCAATCTCAGGTCATAAT
This sequence comes from Chitinophagales bacterium, assembly GCA_015655435.1. Taxonomy (GTDB): domain Bacteria; phylum Bacteroidota; class Bacteroidia; order Chitinophagales; family Chitinophagaceae; genus Rhizosphaericola. Next base: position 13,033 of record JAATFC010000311.1, read on the forward strand.
CAATCCATTAATCCATCTGCCAAAAGACAGCATAGAATCGAAGACATTGATTTCTGATTTGAATAATTTCCTTTCTCTTGCACAGCAACGAAATGAGGAAAACAAGTTTGTTTTACCGGAAAAGAAAACCGAAACCTTTTTGTTTTTAAATGAGATAAAGGACATTCAAAAAAGCAAACAAAACAATAAAGAGTTTTTCTTCAAACCTTATTTAACAAACGTTGCACGACTTTCCGAAACACAATATTTAATACAAATATCTTACATCGGGACAAGCGACAGCAATGCAATACTAAGGGCTAGTTTTAATCTGCTTGCAGACAAAGTCAACAATTCTTTTTTGTTTCAGTCCCCTTTATATCAGAATACAAAACATTGGAAAACACTCAGGTTAGACAACACTATTTTCCACTACAAAGATTCCATCAATCAAAAGAAGATTCAGTCTTACAAAAAATTAGTTTCTTCATTCGACAAAAAATTAAATCTCAAAAGTATTACCACAGAATTTTATTGTTGTGAAAATCTGATGGAAGCGGAAAAGATTATTGGCGTTGATTATAAAGCAGATTATAACGGTAGAACAAGCGGAGTCCGCGATGTACATTTTGATAAAAAAGAAATCATTGTACTAGGAAACAACAATGCGGACTTTAATCATTTTGACGAACACGATTTATGGCATGACAGGTTGAGTTTGGTTGTTGACAGAAGTAAAGTCAACAAACCTGTCGACGAAGGATGTGCCTATCTTTACGGCGGTAGTTGGGGTCTATCCTGGGGTAAAATATGGAAAGAATTTAAACTACAAGTTACCAACAATAGAGATGTTGATTGGGCTGCCATAAAAGAAACACCCATATATTTCAAAACCAATAACTACAACAATTCTGTAGACTATATAGTGAATGCGCTTCTAGTCAAGAAGATTGAAAGAGAAAAAGGGTTTTCCGGTATTTGGGAATTATTGAATATTGGTCCCGTTGAAAAAGGGAATGAGAAATACTATCAAACACTTGAAAAGCTGACTGGAATTACAAAATCGAACTATAACAAAGAAGTCTGGAAGCTGATAGACTCTGAAAAATAAAAAAGTACATAGTAATATGCCGACAAATACTCCGTTAAAGAATGACCTCATATTAAAAGCACTTCGTGGCGAAACCACGGAGCGCACTCCCGTTTGGATGATGCGTCAGGCGGGTCGTTACCTACCCGAATATATTGCCCTACGCAACAAATATTCGTTCTTTGAACGTTGTCAGAATCCCGAGCTGGCCTGCGAGATTACTTTGCAACCCGTGGATATTGTCGGTGTTGATGCGGCTATATTGTTTTCGGATATATTGGTCGTACCTCAAGCCATGGGACAGGAAGTGCAACTAATCGAAAAAATAGGACCGCTACTTCCCCATCCCATCCAAACACTAGAAGACCTTGCAACCATAAAAGTTCCTGATGTAAAAGATACTTTGTCCTATGTTCTTGAGGCTATCAAATTGATTAAACAGGAACTTAACGGGCGTGTTCCGTTGATAGGATTTGCAGGTGCGCCATGGACAGTGTTTTGTTATATGGTGCAAGGAAAAGGCTCTAAAACTTTTGACGAGGCAAAATCCTTTTACTATAAAAATCCCATATTGGCACAACAACTTTTGCAGATGATTACCGACACGACTATTGCTTACCTAAAAGAGCAAGTCAATAGCGGTGCAGACTTAGTGCAGGTTTTCGATAGTTGGGGAGGATTACTCGAACCAGACGATTTTCTTGAGATATCATTCAAGTATATCCAGCAAATAGTTGATGCTGTCAAACCATTAGCTCCCGTTATCGTTTTTGCAAAAGGAGCTTGGTTTGCATTACCTGAGATGGCGGCATCAGGTGCGAGCGGACTAGGTATAGACTGGACTATAAGGCCTCATATCGCTCGCCAATATGCAGGTGACAATATTACATTGCAAGGCAATTTCGACCCAGCAAAACTATTGGCACCAATACCGGAAATCAAACAATCCGTAAAAAAGATGTTGTCTGATTTTGGTCCAACGAGGCATATAGCTAATCTAGGTCATGGCATTTTACCTAATGTTCCGGTTGACCATGCAAGGGCTTTCGTCGATACGGTAAAAGAGTATCAACACTAGACAAAATATAATTGGACTTTTAGTTTATTTTTCTAAAAAACAACAAAATGCCAAACCTTCTTTTCTCTGCCACATTAGACAAAACAGCGAAGGTAGTTAGCATTTGTACCTGTCTTTTAATTGTAGGAATTATTGTTTATTTATTGTTGTCATTAGACGAAATTCCCATTTATATTCTTCTTCTGAATATTGGTCTTGTGTTATTGCCTTTTATCTGTTATGGTCTAAAACCTTCGAGATACGAGATAACAGAAAACACAATAGTTATCCATCGGCTTTTCAAAAATATAATTATTGAAAAAAGTACTATAACCAATATGGAACAACTATCAAAATCTGAATTGAAAAACGTTTGGCGCATGATGGGAATCGGAGGAGTATTTGGCTATATTGGAAAATTTAGCGCGACCAAACTCGGACAGATGACTTGGTATGCAACCAACCTCAACAATGCCGTATTAATCCACATTTCCGACAAACAAAAAATATTGATAACACCTCAAAATCCGGAAGCATTCATTGAGGCAATACCTCTAAGTGAACAAAGCAACTAAAGCGTATTTTTTACTTTTTTCATTATGTAGATAACCGAACTATATTTTTTCGGATTGCGCGCTGCGCGCTGGTTGGACTCCAATCCATTGGTAAAAGCAATGAGGTTGCGGCTTTTACCCTTTTTGTATTTTTCACTCAACATACTCACGTAGTAGCTGTCAAAAATCATGGGAATATGTTGCGTCACTTCAAATCCGTATTGCTTTGCCAATACATCTATACTTTTAGGAGAGAAGTGGTACAGATGTCTCGGAACGTCCCATGCAGCCCAATACTCACCGTAGTATTGGGCATCGTAACTTGTATAGTTTGGAACGGCAACTATAAATACTCCAGTTTCTTTTAATATCCTGGAAATACGTTTCCAATAGCCATGCAGGTCGTGTACGTGTTCCAATACATGCCACATCGTTACGGCATCAAAACTGTTTTCATCCAAAGTAAACAAATCCGAATATGGCCGCAAAGTCAGTCCGTGCAAGCGTTCCGCATTGCCTCTCGCTGTTTCGTCCGGTTCCAGACCCGTCACTTGCCAACCCGCTTTTTGCATGACATCCGCAAAAGCACCTGTACCCGCTCCGATATCCAAAAGAGCTCCTTTTTTCAATCCCGTCTCTTTTTCCACAAAACTTTTCTTTTGTTTCATGGTAATCGAGCGCACGTAATGGTACAGTCGATTGACAAGACCTTTGTTGGTATCCGTATGCGAAATGTATGCCTCGGCTTTATAGTATTTTCCGATGTCCTCCATACCCGGAACGTCCTGCGTAAAACGAACCGTACAGTCCGCACATTCCCAGATGTCGAACTTCTCGTGGCTAACCGTGAAATCCTCGGCAGTCAACACTTTTTGGATACGGCTGCTGTTGCATACGGGACATTGCTGGTAATGGATGATCTGGCTCATAAAGGAGCAAAGAAACAAGCATGTAGGGAATTTTGCAAAATTTTATAGATAGTTAACAATTTTAATTGTGGAAAAATGTTGATTGTCAGTATCTTGTAAACCGTATCTTTATGTATCATGAACAAATACCTTGCTGAAATATCCAATCAGTCGTCCACTTCGTTTTGGAAGAAAGTGCCTTTCAGTTGGTATCTGTTACTGTTTCTTTTGGCGACTGGCATTGTTTTTTGGTTGTTGAAACCTCCGGCAGCGGAAGCAGGCAGCAGCGTTGTTTTCCTCTATCGATTTGTCCAAAAATTTGTCTGGATAACGGCGGCTATTGTATTGGCGTTTTCGTTTCTCAGCGTATTGATTACCTGGTTGTTATTTTTCAATAAAAAAAACAGTGGCAATATCAAAGCCCAGTTGGACGGCGGAGACGACAATCGTATCAAGATGCACCTCCAATCATCCATGAAGCCCGTTGGCGGTTTTATCAAACTACGTTTTGTTTTTGCCAACCAACACGCTTCGCAAATATTGTTGTTGGAGCCCATCCCAGACCCCAAATCTGAAAAGGGTTTTACGACTTACTTATTGAAAACGGCATTGCCCAATATAACCGAATACGATTTGGAAAAACTGGTTTTCTACTTTTCGGATTTTTTGCAATTTTTCCGGTTTCCGCTGAGTTTGGACAAAAAACATCTAATAGTCCAAACACCGGAAAAGAAAGACTGGCAAAACCCACAGATACGTCCACAAAAAACGCAAAGCGAAACCGAAAAAGTTTATTCTAATAGGAAATCTGCCGGCGACTTATTGCACTTCAAGCAATACGAAAGCAACGACGACATCCGCCGTATTGTCTGGCCACTATATGCAAAAACGGGAGAACTCGTCGTTCGCCAGCCTGAAATCCATAGCCAATATGCATCCGATGCGTTGATATACGCGTCTTTTTACAACAAACTATCTATCGAGGAAGGCACGCATCTGTCGTTGAAGATGTTGGATTTTTACAAAAACATTGTTTATACTTCTTTCAAAAAACTAAAAGACGATGACGAATTTGCCATCTATCTAACGACAGACCAAAACTCCAAAGTGCCTATTCCGTCCGAAAACGAAGTGAAAGACCACATCGCCAATTGCGAATGGCAACGCACGCGTTCGTTAAAACAGATAGGCAAAAAAGACAATATTTCCCTATTGATAGTTTCCTCTTTGGACGACCCGGATGAAATCGCTGAGCTTGCACAGAACGAATCCATCGGCATGGAAATTTTGTTTGTTCCGCTGTCCGAAGCGTTTTCTAAGCCCTCCAAAAAAGCATGGATAAGCTGGATTTTCACACACCAGAAAAACAACCAATACGTCTGGGATTTGCTGCGTTGGCGTTCCAATCCGATGCGTCAGCAAATCCTCGAAAACGAATCACGCATACAGCATATTTTATCATTAAGAAAATCTTCGCTCTTGGCTAGTTAAGCCAGAACTGAAAGTATGAATACCAATATAACAACGCGCTTCAAACAAACAATCACTCCTTGGCTATTGGTCGGTCTTCCCACGATTGCCCTGGGATTTCTGTTGCTGTTGCAGGCAAACAAACTATTGACGGTTTTTCAAAACGACTGGATTAGTCAGGGAATATTTTTGGGTTTGGGTATCACGGCTGCCATCTTTTTTTATAGTAATCGTTTTCGTTTTTTGTTGATTACTTTTTTGGTGTATATAGTTGGTGGCATTGTCTTTCGGATGATGAACCAATTGCCCTTTGGCGAATCGTTTGCATTTGACCTGAGTCTCGGATTTTATATTTACGGCGCATTGTTTTTTGGTGGTTTTATATTGGCGTTTGCTTTATTACGGTGGCGTATTGCTTCGGTTTTATGGGGATTACTATTATTGGCTTTGTTGATTGTCCAGATAACGAGGACGCAGGCAATCTATACGGGAGCCGAGTTGGCGATTATATTCTTGGGTATTTTCTTTTACGGTTTTTACATCATATTGACGACCGAGTTGCTACGCAATATTGGTTCGGAAGAGAACAAACGCTATGCTTTGCTACTACGCAAAACAACCGTCGGCTGTTCTATTTTACTATTGTTGACATTGATAGTCGGATTGATTTTCTGGAAATCGTTCAATGATTTGGCGGACAAACTAGCACAAGGTCATTTTGACAACAAGGATAACAGCACGTCCATGACCAAACGCAACAAGGACGGTTCGATGGCCAACAATGACCGACTGAATCTGACGGGCGGACTCAGCAAAAACAAAACATTGGTTTTCGTTGCGCATCTCAACAATTTTATGGAAGATGGCAGAACGCCAAATCCATTGTATTTCACTGCATTCTACTATAATAAATTTGATGCGGAAAGCCAGAGTTTCATGGCGGACGATTCCATGCCGTCCAACGATCTGTTCAAACCTAATCCGGCGGCGATTCCTTTGTATTTCAATAAAATGGACACGACCGTCATTCGCAATTCCAAAGGAAACCTGAAAAGAAAAATTGCCAGTGCCGAAATTTATAAAGTCACACTTGGCGCGGAAGAATTTCTGGCACCGTCAACTGCTTTTTTGTGCCAGCCAATTTCCGTTCCGAAAGACTATCAGAATCAGTTCAAAAGTGCATACCGCGCACAGATGTGGATAAGCGAACTCAACAGTGCCTATTTCGTGTACAATGGTGGCAATACCGACATGGGATTGGAAATGTTCCAACAGGAACGATTTAACGAGTTACGAAAAGCCGAAAACTATAGTCATGAAGACCCAGCATTCATGAAATATTTTACTCAATATCCACAAGGCGAAGCATACCAAAAAATCGACCGTCTGGCACATCAAATCGGAGACAACAAACCAACAGTCATGGACAAGATGTTGGCCATCCGGGATTATTTTCTACAAAAAGGACCAAACGGAAAAACCTTGTTCCAATACTCGGACAATCCCGGTCTACCGGGCATCCCAACAGCTAGTAAACTGGACTTTTTCCTTTTCCAAAATCATAAAGGTTATTGCGCCTACTATGCAGGTGCGACGCTGATGATGTTGCGTGCATTGGGCATTCCGAGTCGTATCGCGGCGGGATTCATGACCGTGGACAGAAGTAGTAAGAACCCAGGCTGGTATTGGTATTACGCCGACCAGGCGCACGCTTGGGTACAGGTTTATTTTCCGGGTTATGGCTGGATGGATTTTGATACAACTGTTCCGGACGAAAACACGCAGCAAGCTCCACAACCAGATGGCACACCACCTTTAGGCAACCTACAAACTTATTTTGTAGGCGACGGCACGATTACCAATATCAATAAGCAAACAAAAGAAGTTGACATCAAGTTGCAACGCTTTATCATTCAGGAAAAAACATTTGATGCCAATCCTCCAGTTGAGATAAAGACCGATGCTTCGCAAGCGAAAGTAACGATGGACACCGGCACTGTGGACTTCTCCAAACTGCAAACAGGAATGCACGTAACTGCTGCATCCTCAGCAGAAACATTGAAGAATATCAAGGCTGAAGAAACCAATCAGCCAAACGAATTGCTCAAGCAATTACCAAGTCCTGTTCCCGTAGATGAAATCAAAATCGTCGTACCAGAATCTGAAAAGAAAAAGAACCAATTAACAGAGGAAACCGCTGCAAAGAATGCCACATGGGTTTCGGTTATTTCTGTTCTCGGAGCGATATTGGTATTGCTTGTAATATTGTTCTATACGATGCCATATCTCGTGTTCCAGTTCCTTAAATCGAAAGCCAAAAAATCAACCTATTATAGTTACCAAGCGAGCAACTTCTATTTGAATCAATTGGGTTATAGTAGAACGACAGAAAGTCCCAATAGTTTCGCACATAGAATGGATGGACTATTTGGAACAAACTATGAAAAATTCAACAACATCTACCAGAAATATAAATATAGTAAGCAGGAACTTAGCGCAGAGGAGCAAAGTTTCTCACAGCAATTCTTGCCCGATTTCATTAAGAACATTCAGCAAAAAATACCTTTCAAAAAACGCATGATAAGTTTCTTGAATCCTTTTATAACCTTCAACTTTTTCGGTAAAAAATAACGATACAAACTATAAAAATATGAACAACGAATTTGAACACGCAGTAGCATTATTGGACAGACTGAAACAAAACATTGCGACAGTCATCAAAGGAAAAGATGCACAGATAAAATATATATTGACAGCATTGCTCGCAGGTGGTCACATCCTATTGGAAGACAATCCCGGAACGGGGAAAACCGTAATGGCAAAAACTTTGGCGCAAAGTATTGCAGGTAGTTCTGATGGTCATTCCGTATTCAAACGTGTACAGTTTACGCCCGATTTACTACCAATGGACTTGTTGGGTTCCAACATATATGACTACGACAAGAAAGAATTTATTTTCAAAAAAGGACCGTTGTTTTGTAACGTACTACTAGCGGACGAAATCAACCGTGCATCACCAAAAGTTCAGTCCGCACTATTGGAATGTATGGCTGAAAACCAAATCACCATTGGAGAGCACACTTATCCACTGGAAAAAATGTTTTTCACTATTGCGACACAAAACCCGATTGAGATGGAAGGCACGTATCCATTACCTTCTGCGCAGTTGGACCGTTTTGCGATGAAATTACATTTCGGTTATGTCGCTCCGGAAACTGAACTGGAAATCCTGAAAAACTATTCGGGTATTGCATCCAATCTACAAACGATACAGCAGGTATTGAACATCGACGACATTCTTCATTTGCAAAAAGAAGCGGATGCTATTTACATCCATCCGGCAATTGTGGAAGCCGTTCGCAACATATTGGAAAACACGCGTAACCATGCCATGATTGCACTCGGCGCATCAACACGCGCAGGGATTATTTTCATAAAGTGTCTGAAAGCATACGCATTTATAAACGGAAGAAAGTTTGTCACGGAAAATGACCTTTCAGATTTGACACATCCCGTATTGCAACATCGCTTATTGTTCAAGACGCGTGACGGTCTAGAAAACGGATTGCAGGAAATACTTTCCAATGAATTGAAAAACCTTGCTGGCATTAACCCCGAAAACCGTCCTTAATTGCCTCAAATATTTCGCACATATAATATCATGTCCACATTCAAACGTATTTTTTGCCTTTACGTTGCGACACTGTTGTGTTTTCATAGCATGACGAAGGCGCAGACTTTTGATACCAGACGGACTATTGACCAGCAGCGTACTATGGTTGATATCAACAGCGATTCAGTCTTGTCCACTGCAAGAGAATTTATCCGGATGGACAGTAATTATTATGTTGGATATTTGATTGAAGGACAGTACATGTACAACCACGCATCGGACTATCAGGGTTTTCTATACGCTATCGAACCTCTAATCAAAGCAAAAAACAGACTATTAAAAGAATTTAGCGAAGCGTTGAACAATCAATATTTGTCCCTGGCTTCCTTCAGCGAAAATATGCAGCGTTATCAGGACTATATGTTGCTATGCAACAATCTTTCCGAATGCTACAACAACACCGATCAGCCGGACAAAAACATGCGGATGATTGAGCAACTGGATAGTTTCAATTTCCGAAAAGATTATTTTGACATTGCGGGACACAAAGCATGGATATTCCACCGTTACAGGACTTTCACATCCAAAGACTATTATTTTTTAAAAAATTCCATCGCAGAAAATGAGCGGGCGGCACTCACATCCTGCTTCAACGGACTAGAAAAAATACAGGAAAACAAAGACGTAAATGATTCTTGGTTTGGACCAAGCCAATCCGTTATGGACCAACTGACCATCTATCATTATCTAGCGTTGCTCACCACTTATAACAAGCAATACGATAGTAGTAATTTCTATTATCAAGAACTGGAAAAAGGCGGCATTATCTCTTGGAACAATTTCGGAGGACTACAACTAGAAGTAGGCAATTTCAGTCTGGCAGCGCAATACTATTCGCCTGACATGAATCCACAATTCGAGCACATGCTGCAAGAACCCTATTATTATTGCCCGGAAGTATTGGTATTTAAGGGCTCTACGAAAGAAGCCATCAACATGACCAAAGGTATCATTCAACAAAACAAGTCCATGCCGGGATTTGGATGGTACAACATTGCGCTGGCACGTTCTTATTTGTATGACGGACAATTGGATAGCAGTTCTTTAGCTTTGCAAAAAGCAGAAAAATTTCAGGAAGTAAGTATCGGAACGACGCTTACGCAAAAACAATACAAGTTTACCATACAGGTATTGAAGGTGGCTCAACTTAATCGTGCGATAGCTTGGGAAAAACTGAACCACAAAAACTGGTGGTATTCGCCTACACATCTTTGGAACATCCTGAAACTAAAAATTCAACGATTTTTTGCAAAATATATAGTGTCCAATACGTTAAAACACGACCCGGACCGCGAGCGCATGGTATATGACCTTTTCTGTTCGGAATCAACGATCAGTTTCGATGAGATATGGGATATCCTACAAGGATTCAACGATAAATTTTTCATCAAAAAATACGACAACTATATTGCGCATGACCCAAGAAGCAATATCATCAAATACTTCAAGCTTTTTAAAGCAAAATTCCAATTGGAAAACGGAGACAAAAAAGATGCGCAGGCAACGATAGAAGACCTTGTTCATAACAGTCAGTTCGACCCTGAAAATGAGAAACTCTTCATTGGACGTTTGTATGAAGTTGCAGCACAACTATACGAGCAAAAAGGGCAAAAAGATAATGCTTTGTTTTATCAGAATGAGTTGTTGAAAGCCTACCCGCAGCTTACTCCTTTCGCTGGATTGAACCTCAAAATGAAATTGCAAATTTCCGGAGACCAATCCGCAGCAGACAAAATAAAAACCGCACTCGAAAAAACTCAAATCGATTGGGAGAACCAAGACGATCTGGCAACCGTAAACATAAGCGTACAAAGTTCTGATGGTAAAAAAGCACAGGTATTGGTAGATGTCAAAGCGAAAGACGGTACACGATTGTATGACTCCGAGCCATTTTCCGTCGACCTGAGTGACAATACTGCCATGTCCAATATCCTTTTACAAAAATGTTTTAAGATTGGAGATTAAGGAGACTAGATTATATTTGTAAACATGGCTTCAGCGGATTTCCGACAGAAATTTATCAGTAAGACTGGTTTGAATCCTTACCAGTTAATGGAATATATCGTAAAATGTATCATCGGCGTAGCAGGTACATTTATGCTTTTCCTGTTTTTCCCTACTTTTCGAGACCAGCTATATTGGGTTATTATCTCCGTGATGTTGTCCATCACGCACGACAATGACAGCAAGGCTGCCGTGGATCGTATGAAGGGAAATCTAATGGGTTCGATAGTCGGACTGATTGGTTATCTGCTGGAAATGCTGGTGCATCGGTCTCCTGTACTTTCGCAATTTGCAGAGCCTGTTTCTTCTATTTCTCTAATTATAATCGGAGTCGTCATCACTATTTCCCTCTGTGCATTCATGTGTTTTATTTCCGTAACGCGTACAGCATTGGTGGCATTTTTTATAGTAATGATTTATGAGGACAACCATCATTCTTATAATGGAGCCATCATCCGCTTAGTATCGACAGTGACAGGGTGCTTACTTGGATTGGTTATCAACAAAACATTCAGTTGGTTTATCCGCAAAACATTTGATGAGGTCAAAGCAATGACGATGCACAAGCCGAAAGAAAAAGAGCCCTCTAACGAGGACTCTGAAAGTATTTATTGAAAAATGTGTTTATAGTTTTCCCTGCATTTTCATCATATAGTAGTAAAGTCCCGCTGCAACACCTAATACAATAACGGCAATCAATAAATACGTCCACCAATTCTTGCTTTTAGGTTTTTCCTCCAATATACTTTCCATCTCCTTTTTCGTGTATTCTGTATCGCCGGAAAGTATTGTGGTATTGGCATTTTCGCGCTTTACAGGCAATGCGGACTGATCCGGAAAATAGTCTTTTTGATTATAGGAACTTTCCAATATAATTTTGTTATTGATATATCGAAGCAGCCCAATACCCGGCAACTGTACAGTGCCATCTTCAGTCAAGACATGCAACAATCTGTCCGAAAATTCATCTATTTCCTGTTCTGACGATACGGCGTTGTCCTTCAATCTATTGTCCAAAAAATTATACAAATGCTGGTCATTTTTTTTGCTATTGACACTTCCCTGAAAAGTAAAATCCATGGAAGGTGTTTGCAAAGTCTGCGTTGGATAGTCGTATCGGCCTCCGGCATTACTCAAGGAAAAAGTTCCGATTTTGGGTAAAAGCAAAATCTTGTTGGACAATAAATATTGATATAATAAAGGATAAATTCTTTCCATTTTCAAAAACGTTCACAGGTTATCGCCTTCTGCAATATGCAAAACTACTTCGACAAATCAAAATTATAAATTATTCCGCCGACAATCTGCGTTCCCAAAGTCTGGTATTGAGACCAACGTTGGTATTTGTTGTTGAAGATATTATTGCATTGTAGCCACAGGTTCCAGTTTTTGTAAACGTTCCATTCCACCCCGGCATTCCAGTCAGCAACACTCTTCATTTTGATTGCATTTTGGCTGGCGTCTTGACTCCAACCACCACTCCAGAAGTTTAGGTCACTCTTGACCAATACGGATGGAATCACGCGCCATCTCATGGATGCGTTCAACTCCAACGGCAGCAAGCCCCAAGCTTTTTGATTTTCGTCAAGGTTACTGTATTGATTAATGGACATACCCGCCAATACGGAAAATGTTTCCGCAACCTTATATCCCAACTCACCGTGAATGCGTAAGTCTTTCATTTTAGGCTCGTATGCTGTGTAAAAACGGTTGCCCAATACACTATCGTTCAAGAACAAAGGATGTCCGTAAAATGTGATGTAGGAAAGCTTTGCCTCATAAGTCAGATGGCTTCCAGCCGAACCTTTCAACCCACCAAAAATCTCATTGGCTCTGGTATTTTGCAAATTATAAGGTTGATAAATCCAAGGATTAAAATCTACTAAAGACTTGAACGTATTTTTTTCATAGTAGCTGGAGTAACCGGCCAATACAACAAAACGCTGGTCAGGTATTTTAGCTTCAGCCTGAATATCCGGCAACCATCTGAACTTGCTGTTGTCCCACGATGGATTAATTCCTGCTCGCAACTTGAAATTGTCGGATTTGTAAGCCACATAAGGCTTTACGTAAAAAATATTATTGTTGAATGAAGTGTCTAAAGATTTATAACTAGTGATATCACCTGTAAAACCTAAACCAAACGAGAAATTTTCGTCAATGTTTTTGCTGACAGGAACATCCAATATAAAATTGGATTCATGCGCTTTCCAGTTGTCCGTGAAATAGTTAATCGAAACGGAAGGACTATAATCAATCCCAGCTACATTCTGCTGCTTGTTGCGCAATTGCAGTTTAATACCGTATGTACCATAATGCAAACCCAATGAATCTTTATTAACTCCCGCAAACGGGTCAATACTAGCGGCAACATTCCTCACGCCATAAGCCCGCACACGCATATTGTCAAAATATGCTTTACCGCTCAACTCATTGTTTTCTCCAATATTGAATACGCCATTGATATCTGCACTGGTTTGGGCAAACTTTTGTTCAGGGAGATTTCCCTTGAAGGATTGATGTTTCACATGAATACCAACAGATGAATTAACGCCATCTCCAAATGCCAATCCAGCTTCTGCATAAGGCGCACTATAATTGCCGAAACCCAACTTGACAAAACCATCTTTTTTCCAAGGATTTTCAAATTGAGGATTGAGTGCCAACGGACGTAAAGATCCCGCCACATAAGGGAAAAACAAGTTCTGCGAAGGCACGGAATAGTTTAGGTTTGGATTACCATTGGAAGGCAACACCGTGCTGCCCGTAAAATTTATTTTAGACGCATCACGCAAAGTCGGCGTGAAAGCGGACGTAATCGTCACTGTCTTGTCGTCAGGAAGAAGGTTTTGAGGTTTCTTTTCCTCCTTTTTGGGCGTCTCTTTAGTCGTCTTTGTATTTTCCTTCTTTGCTCCTTTCTTTTTTGTTTTCTGGGCATTGACCTGCATCATTGTACTGCCAATCAACAGCAATACAACGATACATTTTCTAAAGAAAGATTTTTGAATATTAAACATTACCGGAACTATTGAATTTTTTTGAAATATTTTATTTGGAATTGCTTTTGTTCTTCGCAGCAATTACGTTGTCGAGTTTCTTCTGTGCTTCAGCTTTCAGACTATCGTCGGTTGCATTTTCCACAACACTTTTCAGTGTTGCTTCCGCATTGAAATAATCTTTTCCTTTATAGTAGATATCACCCAACAATATATAGGATTTGGTAATCCAATAGTCGTAAGAACCCGCCTTGTTGATTACTTCAAATGCTGCTTTTTCCGCATCTTTCATCTTGTTCTGCGACATCAGAATCTCCGCAACACGATACCTCGCCTCGGCTGCGTACTCGGATTTTCCCAGTGCGTACACAGAGCGATATGCATCCAATGCACTCGATTCGTTTCCGTTTAGTTGTTCATTTTTTGCTACAATGAGGTTCGCCATTTGTTTGTCATCATTGGCAATACCAGATTGGCTCAACAAATCTTTTGCATTTGCAAATGCCGGCTGCCATTGCTGTAAACGATATTGGCATCTTATCAGACCACGCATACTTTCTAGTTTGTTGTCCGAAGTAGTTGCAATGGATTTCAGTTGTTGGTAATAGCTGACTGCTTTTTCATAATCCTTGTTTTGGAAATAAGCAATACGAGCTGCTTCCAATACTGCGGATTCTGCATATTTATTCGGAGCTTTGGATGCTACATAGTCATAGTTAGACAGAGCGTTGCTATAATCCTTATTGTTATTGGCAATCGTCGCCAATTGATAGTGTGCCGCAATAGCATTTTGTCCGTTTGGATATTTATTCAAATAGTTTTGCAGTGCAGATTTTGCATTGTCGTATTGTTGATTATTGTACGCAGATATTGCAGTACTATAAGTCAAAGAATCTGCTTCCGTATTGCTGATGTTTTTACCTCTTCCACGCATGAAATTGACATAAGCATCTGCCTGTCCGCGAGACATGTAGATACTTTTTACATAGTCTTCTGCATCATTGCTTTCCTGAGAGTTTGGATATTTGGACATCAACTTCTGAAAAGTCGCTAACGCCGCATCATTGTTGTTCAAGTTATATTGGGAAAGTCCCACATTCAGATAAGCCTGAGGATGCAGCGCCGTCGCGGAAGGATTGGAAATGACCGCATTCAAAGGATTAATCGCCGAAGCAAAATCTTCCTGTGCCATATAGGCGTTTGCCATTTCCATATTGGCTTCTGCCGACAGTTTGGAATTGCCATAACGCTGACCGAAAGATTGCAGATATTTTACTTTTTCTCCTGGTTTTCCTTGCGCTCCTGCAATGACTGCAATCTGATAGTATGCATAGTCTGCTCCGTTATAGTTGTTGTCTACTACATTTTTATACATCTGCAAAGACTTGGACAATTGCTTTTGCATAAAATAGCAATCAGCCTGACGCAAATAAGCGTCTTGCTGTACCTGTGTGGAATTGCTGGATATAGACGGTGCAACTTTTTGGAATGTTGCCAATGCTTTTTCATATTGTTGACTACGCAGATAAGAATAGCCCAATGTATAGTTGGCATTACTCACATTTACATCTTCTGATTCCTTTGGATTTTGCAAATAAGTATTCAAACTCTTGATGGACGCGTCATACAAACCTGAACGATTCTGAACCTCTCCCAACCAAAAATAGCAAAGCGGTTTTTCCTGTTCGTTATAAGGCAAATCCAATATCCGTTGGAAAATAGCTCCAGCATTGGTTGTCTGTCCGTCATTCAGATATTCAACAGCACGTCCATACAGAATACGCGGGTAAACTTTTTGTACCAATTCACTTTGTGTTCCTGTTTTGTCAATCAACGCTAATGCTTCTTTATAGTTGTTGGTATTGCCTAAAACGCTTACCAATAGTTCGTTTGCTTCTCTGTTGTATTTGGAATTTGGATAGGCAGAAGCAAATTTTTTCAGTTCGTTGAGCGCAATATCATTGTAGCCTAACTCATAGGAAAGTTTTGCATAGTTGAACTGTGATATTTCTTTTTCAGAAGCATTGCTGCTATTAAGTGATGAAAAAAGAAAAGCGTTTCTCGCATTGTCTTTTTGGTTGGTTTGCAGATATGCGTCCGCCAATAAGTACATACTATTTTGCGAAAGCGAATCCTGTTTGCCTCCCAACTGTTTGAATCCCAATATGGCTTTGTCATATTGTTTTTGCATATAGTAGCAATACGACAACTCATAAATATCTTCACGAGGTGCATCTGCCGTAGAGGAAACGTAACTTTCCAAATAAGGCAACGCTTTTGTATATTCCTGTCTATCAAAATAAGCATGTCCCAATAGTTGCTGCATGTCTTTTGCATAGTATTGGTCCGTTCCATTTGCCAGAGCCTGTTGACCATAGGCAATCGCCTTGTCCTTATCACCCTGGAAATAATAAATCTGCATGATATAGTAAGGAACGATGGACTTGTATTTTGGGTCGTTTTCCACACGTTTGAAACTATTCAACGCTTCCGTATAGTTCTTTTCGTCCAAAGCGATGAAACCATAGTAATAGTTGGCTTCATTATAGTTAGGGTCAGTCGGAATCTGGCGAATAGCGTCCAATAGCGGTTTGGCTTTGCTAAAATCCTTATTGTTGAAATAGCAATATCCTTGATGGAACTTTGAAGCAGCTATCTGTTCGTTGGTCAAGTTGGAATAATCTGCTTTTTCATAATAAGTGATGGCATTGTTATAGTCCTTTTTACGGAAATAATATTCTGCCAAAAAGAAACTCACCATCTCGCTTCTTACCGCATCGTATTGCTGCGCTTCAAATGCGATGGCATCCTTTTCGGAAGCGGCATCGTCCAACATCAGTCCGCACACAATCCTATAATAGTTTGCTTCGGTCTGAATAGCGGTAGGCAAAACAGATTTTTGGCGTTCTGTTTTCGATTTATCAAAATACAAGGTTTTGAATAAAGGATATGCCAGACTTACCTGACCGCGTTGGTAAAGGTCTCTTGCCAACTTGAAATTAGTGTCCGGATCCGTGACGGCACTCGTAACCTGGGCAGAGAGCGTACCGGAAAGCCCGTAACAGATGGTAGCGATACCCAACACTTTGAAAGCGCGTTTCATCATAACGTATTATTTGCAAATGTCCTTTGGTGAACATCCGTTTAACTACAATAATTGTGCATATTACGCACAATCCTATAACGCTCCTATCGGAGAATGTAATATTGGTATTTCTTTAAGAAAAAAAGAATCAGCGTAAAATTAACGCAGATAAGGCTTGCAGGCGAAGGTTTGGGTAAATGTGGAAAACTATCGAGCATGCAAAAACTTATTCACATTATAGAGCAAATACAAAAAGGAGCTTGTAACAAGCTCCTTTTCCCATCTTATAGTACGATTTATTCTTATTTATTTTCCTGCGCCATCTTTTCTGCGTTTTCCGCTACCTGTAACGCTTCGATAAATTCGTCGATTTCGCCATTGACAACAGAATCGAGATTGTAGGATGTCAGTCCAATACGGTGATCAGTCACACGACCTTGAGGCCAGTTGTAGGTACGAATCTTGGCACTACGGTCTCCCGTGCTGACCAATGTTTTACGTTGATTGGAGATAGCCTCCTCTTGTTTGCGAACTTCTTCTTCATATAGCTTGGTACGCAAAATCTCCATAGCTTTCAACCTATTTCCCAACTGTGTCCTTTCTGTCTGACAGACCACAACAGTACCCGTTGGAATGTGTGTCAGCATTACTTTTGTTTCTACCTTATTGACATTCTGACCACCGGCACCACCGCTTCGGGCAGTTTCCATCTTCACATCCCTGTCATACAGTTCAAAATCAATCTCTTCTGCTACCGGCATGACGGCGACGGTCGCCGCCGATGTATGCACACGTCCCTGTGTTTCCGTGGAAGGAACTCTCTGTACACGATGCACACCCGATTCAAACTTCAAAGTACCATAGACATCCTCACCATTCACCTCCACCACTACTTCTTTATAGCCACCAACAGTACCTTCGCTCTCACTAACGACAGCGGTCTTCCAACCTTTTTTAGTGCAGTATTTCAAGTACATACCCAATAGGTCACCTGCAAAAAGAGAGGCCTCATCGCCGCCAGTTCCCGCGCGGATTTCCAATACGGCGTCCTTATTGTCCTGAGGGTCTTTCGGAATGAGCAACTGTGTCAGTTTTTTTTCCAAAGCTTCCTTTTTCTCCTCCAAAGCAGGCAATTCCGCCTTGGCGAGTTCGCGCATATCTTCGTCGCTACCATTGAGCGATTCCTTTCCAAAATCGTAATCGGCCAGTACACGTTTGTATTCTTCATACGGCTGCACGATTTTTTCCAGGTCGCGGTATTCCTTACTCAACTTCCCAAATTCCTTTTGGTTGTTGATGATTTCAGGATTGGTCAAGGATATCCCCAACTGTTGAAATCGCGCCGTTATTGCATCTAATTGGTCCAACATATAATATAAACTGGCTTTAAAGGGTGCAAAATTACACTTTTCCCCTGTCTTGGCAAGCGTTGATTTTATCGAAGAAAATGGTAAAGTATTTACTTTCCAAGTCCACGATTTTTTGTCGTTTTGGATATCAATAAAAAATGGAACACAAAACACAATCCAATATAGCCCAAACAAAAACAAACTACTTTTGCTCCATGGCATTCAGAAAAATACAGGCAACGCAGCTTTTCACCGGAAAAGAGCTATTGGAAAACAAGGTTTTGATATTGGATGAATATGGTGTCGTACTCGATATCATTTCCCCTGAAGAAGTCAGCGACAATATTGAAAAACTAGACGGCATCTTAAGTCCGGGATTTGTCAATTGCCATTGCCATCTGGAGCTCAGCCACATGCGAAATGCCATCGAAGAAGGAACGGGATTGATGGATTTTGTAGGAAAAATCATGCGATTGCGACAGTTCCCGCAAGAAAAGATTTTGAATGCGATAGAAAAAGCAGACCAAGAAATGTATGAAAATGGGATTGTAGCCGTTGGAGACATCTGTAATACATTTCACACAATCGAAACCAAGGAAAAATCAAAAATCCAATACCATAACTTCATCGAACTTGCCGGATTCCTTCCGCAGCAAGCAGATGAAAGAATGGCAAACGGATTGCGCTTAAAAGCTAAATATTCGGAAGTTGGCTTAACGACCATCGTTCCGCACGCACCCTATTCTGTTTCCAAAGATTTGTTTGAAAAAATAAATGAAGATTCTAAAGGAAAAATTATTTCCATACACAACGAAGAAACGCCAGACGAAAATTTGTTTTTTCAGGAAAAAAAAGGCGCATTTCTCGAACTATACAAAAGGATGAATGCCAATATCGATTTTTTCCAACCTTCAGGAAAATCAAGCATCCAGACCTACCTACCTTACCTCAACAAAGTATCTTCCATCCTATTGGTGCACAATACTTGTACCAGTAAAGAAGATATCCAATATGCAGAAAACGAAGCGAAAAGAAACGACCAGAAACTATATTGGACACTTTGCCCAAATGCGAACTGGTATATTGAAAAGCAACTTCCTCCGATAGATTTGTTGCGTTCAGAAAACGTCAATACCTGTTTAGGTACGGACAGTATCGCCAGCAATTATAGTCTGTCCATATTGTCCGAAATCCAACGCATCCTGCAACACTTTCCTGAAATTACATTAGAGGAAATATTGACTTGGGCAACATATAATGGCGCGCAGGCCTTAGGATTGGAAAAAGATTTTGGTAGTTTTGAAAAAGGAAAAAAGCCCGGAGTTCTCTTGATTTCACATGACTATAAAATCGTTAGGAGAATTGAGTAATTCTATAGTATTCCAATAGTTCTAAAAACTTTATATAAAGCATGTACCTCTCAAAATATTTTCGGTCTGTACGCAGGCTAATATTGTTCGTCAAGCAGAAAACGAAACCCCAACATTTTTTGCTAATCATGTGCGTATTGGTTAGCCTTATTTCGGCATTGGCTGCCGTATTATTGAAGCTGATGGTTTTCCATATCGAAAAAGCATTCTTTGACGAAAATCCCTATTCCGTATTTCCCGGATTCAAGTCCATAACTCCGTTTATTGGAATTGGAATTTCTTCTTTTCTGATTTTGAAAGTGTACAAACGTAATTTCATAAAGGGAAATGACACCATCATCTATTCCATGATTAAGAAACATTCCAATCTTCCGTTCAGTGCGATGTACTCTCCATTAATAACCAGTAGCATCACGGTTGGTCTAGGAGGTTCTGCAGGATTGGAGTCTCCTATTGTTGCATCAGGTTCTGCAATCGGTTCTAATTTTGGAAGGATAGCTTTTCTCAACCAAAAAGACAAAACATTATTGATTGGTTGTGGTGCGGCAGCGGGAATATCAACGGCATTTAGCGCACCTATTGCAGGTGTTTTGTTTGCATTGGAAGTTTTGATTATTGACCTTTCTTTGAATGCCTTGATCCCTTTACTGTTGGCAGCTATTATCGGCACTTTGCTTTCGACTATATTGCTTGGAAACGAAGTATTGTTATCGTTTGACAACTTGCAGGCATTTGATTATAGTCGCCTACCCTACTATATAGTTATAGGACTATTGTGTGGATTGCTCTCGGTGTACTATACAAAAATATTTATTAAAATGGAAGAGCGGTTTGCTCGTGTACATTCGGCAACGGGCAAGTGGTTATTGGGCAGTGCGCTACTTGGAGTATTGATTTTTTTGTTCCCCGCACTCTTTGGCGACGGATACTTATTTATTAAAAGCATTACCAAGAATGACCGTATAGTTGAGTTGCCTTTTTACCTAAGAAACGTCAATGACGGTTGGCTGCTATTTGCATTTACGTGTTTGCTATTATTGTTCAAAGTATTTGCAACCGGATTTACCGTATTGGCAGGAGGAAATGGTGGTAGTTTTGCTCCCTCTTTGTTTATTGGTGCATTGGTCGGTTTTGTTGTTGCAAAAGTATGCGAACTAGGTTTTGGGCAAACGGATTTACCTGTTGCCAATTTTATAGTTGCCGGAATGGCAGGAGTATTGAGTGGTATATTTTATGCGCCGCTAACAGCTATTTTTTTGTCTGCTGAACTCACGAACGGCTATCCACTTTTTGTACCATTGATGATAGTTTCTGCGATTAGTTATTTGTTTGCAAAATCATTCTATCCGCTGTCGATGGAACTACAAAAAGTCAAACACAGAACTATGTTACATATTTTCAACAGAGACCATTTTCTGCTGAGCACAATGAGTCTGGAAAATTTTGTCGATTCCGACTATCCATTTTTTACAGAAGATATGTCCGTAAAAACAGTTTCTGAAAAAATAAAAGAAACCACCAAAATGAGCTTTGCTATTTTGGACAATGAAAATAAATATGCAGGACTATTGACCCTCAATGATCTAAAGAATGTGTTGATAGATAATGACAACAATTGGCAAGAGTCTTCCATAAAAGACATCATGCAAAAACTTGAACCATTGGTCATCAACAACAGCCTTGCTGCCGTGTTGGAACGCTTCAACAACAGCGAGTTGAACGAACTGCCCGTAGTTGACGAAAACTATAAATGGCTAGGCTTCGTTCAAGAAAAATATATCCTCGAACTATACCGAAAAGAAATCAACCTTGGTGTATTGAGTGAACTCTAATCAATACTATTGGGACATCAGACAAAAAGTTTATCCAACAATTACACCACATTTCCAATACAGATATATTTGATCTCAACATAGTCTTCGATTCCGTATTTGGAGCCTTCTCTTCCGTGTCCGGAATATTTCACACCGCCGAAAGGAACTACTTCAGACGAAATGAGACCCTCATTGACTCCAACGATTCCATATTCCAAAGCTTCAGATACTTTTATAGTACGGTTTAGGTCTTTGGTATAGAAATAGGATGCCAGTCCAAATATCGTATCATTAGCCATTGCAATGGCTTCTTCGTCTGTGCTGAACCTAAACAGCGGAGCAACAGGTCCGAATATTTCCTCTTTTGCAAATTTCATATCGGAAGTCGCATTGGCTATAACAGTTGGCTCATAAAAAAAATCATTGACTTTCTTTCCG
>JAATFC010000048.1 GCA_015655435.1 Chitinophagales bacterium
AATGCTTTCCATTTTTTTCATCTCACCTAGACCAATATTTTTGAGATAAAACAAAAATGTAAATTCTTCCAACCACTTACTTCCTTTTTCTCCCTTATCGGCCCATAAATCACACAATATACGGACACGAATCCTATTCATAGTGTCATATTGTAGATGGTTGAATTTCATGGACACATTGTCGCCATGCATCCTATAACGAACCAATACGGGATCAAGGTTTGCTATTTTTCCATATTGGCTCAGCGTGTACCAAAAAGCATAGTCTTCCGCATGGGGGTAATCCGATGGATATTGCAAATGATGCTGTGCAATGATTTCATTTCTGAAAATAGCACTCGGATGGTTGATAGTCGTGTCAAATACCAACTTGGCCCTAATCTGTTCATCATCGCCACCTCGATGGTCTATAAAACTATAACTCTCCGAAAATTTGTTGATACTTGTCCCACACAATACCACATCGGGATGCGCTTCCATATATTCCCATTGCTTCTGCAACCTATCCGGCATGGATAGGTCATCCGCATCCATTCGCGCAATATATTTCCCCTCACATAGTGTCAAGCCTCTGTTTAGCGTATAAACGATTCCTCTGTTTTGGTCGTTAATGTAATAGCGTATCCTATTGTCTGTTTGTGAATGAATTATTGAAGAGGTTTTGTCCGTACTTCCATCATCCACTATGACAATTTCAAAATTCTGGAACGTCTGTGCATATAAGCTGTCCAAAGTTTCTTGCAGGTACTTCTCACCATTATATATCGGAATCAGTACGGACATATCCAGTTTCATACTATGTTCATTCATTTTTGAAGAGAAGCAGTTGCTATTTTATATTGGCTTCTTTGAACACTATCCCTTTTGCTATAAAGAATATTATAAGAAAAGAATAGAGATACATAAAAAGTATAGTCCACGCAAGACTTGATATTTATAATCAAAATCGTTAGATATACATAAAACCATATTGATTTCCATTTCGTGGTTATCCCTCTGAATGAAATCAGCGTAACTATTATCTGATAAATAAAGAAAACCATCATACCAAAAATGCCAAAATAGAAGATTAGTCGAGCATAACCAACATCGGTACGCATATAATAGCCTCCGTTTTCGGTAAAATACCAACCATCCCCAATAAACCATGTCTTGTCTGACGTTGGCCATATTGTCAGCATCCATTTCAGTAAGTCGGAAGAATGTGTAGAGGCTCCTTTACCATTTTCCGCAGACATAAATAGCTCAAAGCCATAATTGATGGCGTCATTGTATTTGCTCAATTGATCTCCCCAATAATAGACCACAAAACCTAGCAACCCTATTAATAAGAATGCTGTTATAATAATCTGCCCCAAGCCCGCGCATAGGGATTGGAAATTGAACCTTACAGTGGAAAAAATCAGGTAAGCCAATACAATCAAAGCACATATAGTAGTAGTACGGGCCTGCATATTGCCTAGTACGGCTATTAAAACAAAGAAAAAGGTCAATAAAGATTTTAACCTTACAGTAATCCCATATTGAACAGCATTTTTTAATAGAATACCTATTAACAATAACCCAAAACCATTAGCCACACCCAGATTCATAAAGTATTGACCAAGACCAATAAATCGTCCAGTATCGGTACTCCTTAATTGCAAAAGCCCCTCATCTGTTTTTAAAAGAAGCGGTAGAACTAAGGGTTTATTTAAATAAGAGACCAATCCAAATAACAGTTGGCACACAACGGCTAGGATACAGTAGTAAGCTATTATTTCAAAAGAAAGCTTTTCCCGATAGAAATAAGACATTACATTAACTGTCAAATAACCGCTGGACAACATTAAAAAAGAAGTCGAGAAGTAATACAGATACATCGGATCCCGTGTCCCATTGTAACTTAGTGCAATAGCTGAAAAGACAGTAAAAAGTACCAGTGTAGGCAAAATCATCAAGAAGCGTCTATCAATCCAAAGCGGTTTCCCTAGTACTGCATCTTTGACATATCTATAAACCAGCAATGACATCCCCATTGCAGACAATATCACCCGCAGCGTAACAGGCAGAAAAATAAGTTTGGTAGGATAAAACTGAATAAATACCAATAGGATTATAAGCATCCTCTTAAAGATGGACGGAATTGTATATCTACTCCAAAAATCAGTACTCGTCACTATGCTAACTCATTTGTATTATTATATCTATTCAACTCAGAACCCAAATCAATAAAATGATTTCGCCAGCCCGTACTCCATTTAACCCAATTTGATAAGAAATTCTCGTCTACATCCTCATCCGACAAAAGACCTTCCAGATATTCCAACGAAAAGTCAGCAGGAAAATTTTGCAAAGAATCCATTTCGCCTAACATCCAAAGTTGATTAAGATGTAGGTTCAACAGATCCATATCGAACCCTATTTTTTCAATATTACCTGTGGATGAAGTTAGAAATGTCGTAGCCGCATACTCGTACAATGTTCGTCCTACCTTGGCCTGCCTATTTTCCCTAAAATATTGAGCTGCCAATCCTAGCTGAATCATTTCTTGGATATTATATTGTTTTTTCGGCCATACATAAAGGTAATAATCGCGATTAAACACCTGACCTGCTACATCATACAAGCTATACATGGGTATAAAATAGTTACGAGGCATCAGATGCAACTTTAACATTAACGAATGGGAATAGAATTTATTCTTTACGAGCATTTCTGACGCAAAAGGAAGTTTAACATTCGTTATTAAACCTAAATCATTATTGATGGATTCAAAATTACCGGAAATCATCTTATTATTCCCCCACCATCTTAGCTTGAAAAAAGAAACATTATTGATGACCATTAAATTATCAATATCATCCAAATTAACATCATCAACTAACCATATATCATCTTCCAGAAGCAAAAAATTATCCGAAACCTCTTGAATCTCATCTCTCCAAAACTGAACCGGAGCTCCAAATTTCTTCCCTGCTTGCTTTGCAGCATAGTTTGGAGATAGTTTTATAACAACATCAGGATATTTGTCCTGTATCCTGTCTAGATATTTTTTCGGCGTGCCATCATCCAATACGATAATCCGTCCAAGCCCACCCTCAACGTGTTTATACACACTGAAAAGTACCCTATCCAATAAATACGCCCTGTTGTATGACTTTATGACTATGTCCACATTTTCTGAATTTAAAATAAAAAATCACCAGTTCTTAGCCCAAGATCTAGCCAGACGCCAACGAAAGATTTCCCTCGTAATTATGTTGCCTCCCTCTAAAAAATTAAACAGACGGTATCTATATCTAAAGGCAAAGAAAAATAAACTCCAATCAAACTTGCCGTGAATATGATGTTCCATTATCGTAGTCAACCTATCTAAAATTGACTTTTCATCACGCTCCATATATTCTCCGAAACGTTGAAAACTTTTAAAATGTTCTAAACGATTTGTCATAGCACCATCTTTCATATTGGGATCTTTCACTCCCGTGGCATTATTTCCATGTTGCCTCTGTGCAACTAATTTCTTATCGACATAGTAAATGCGTCCAATGGAGACGGCAAGAACCTGTATCCACCAATCATAAGAAAAATCTATTGGAGGAAGTATATATTCTTTCAATTTGGCAGGAAACATCATTCTATGCCCCAGTATTCTACAATGCCAGAACAATGATACAGGATCGGATCCTTCAAACATACCCCAATAAAACTGTTCATTTTTCTTGAGTATGATTTCATCTTGTCCTTTAAATTCATAAGCATCATGGTAAATCAAGGTTGCGTCCGGATATTTCTGGAATGCATCTACCATAACCGATATTTTATCCGACATCCATCTATCATCCTGATCGCACCAGGCAATGTATTCGCCCTTAGTATATGCGATTCCATTTCCAAAATTACGACTCCAACCAACATTTGCCTCATTCCTAAATATTCTAATCAAATCCGGATAATTATGTCTCCATTTTTCTAAAATCTCCCATGTGTTATCGCTACTAAAATCATCACTGACAATTATTTCCAGATTAGCATAATCTTGCTCTATTAAAGATTGTAGTTGCTCTTCCAGATATTTTTCACCATTATAAGTTGACACTACAATGGATACTAATGGACTAGAACTACCTGAAAGTACATTTTCCTTCATAATCTTCATTTAAAATTCAGTGTTTTTTTTAGGTATAACAATGTTTGGTTTCGGTATTATTCGGTATTATCATCGACATATAAATTGAGAAAAGGGATTGAAGTAAAATTATTTTAGCAAATTTATTTTATAGAAAAATGAAATGAGAGACGGATAAAATTTCAATAAATACAAAAACACAGCACTTTTCTTCTTGCCAGTTTTCCACAATGTTGTGATATTCCGTTTGGGAATATATGCTCCCCAATAGCTATGTAAGGCTATTGCATCTTTTTTGTTTGCAGACCGAGTAAATGCCTCTCGACTAAGGCGCATTATATAAGTCGTCCGAAAATATACAAAACCCGAATAAGTGGGGTTGTCAATATCTTTATAAAGCTTTTGTTCCATAACGTTGAAAGCAGGTATGACTTCCTTTAGCTGTGGATGAAACGATCGGCTTATTGATCCTTCCCTAACATAATAATAATAAATAGTCTGCGTAAGATCTACATTGACAAATGTAATCAAATTCAATATGTATGGTAAAGTAAGCGCATCCTCGTACACAGCCCCTTCTGGAAACTGAACGTTTTCAAAAATACTTTTCTTAAAAACATACATCCATATATAGGACAAATAACTACCTGAAAACAATCTCAATAAAAAGTCCTGCGAAGCTATTTTTGCAGGGGCTTCTATATTGAGCATATGACTAAACTTAGTATCATGCGTACCCCAATATTCCGCGTTAAAATATAGGGCTTGACATGAATCGTCTAGGCTTAGTCTCTCATTGATTATCTCGACAGCGTTGATAGGCAACTCGTCGTCACTATCTACAAAAAACAAATAATCACCTGTTGCATGCTGAATACCTGTATTGCGGGCAGCAGAAAGTCCTCCATTTTGAGTTCTCTTGACAATTTTGTAGTTCAATTTAGTTGTCTGTAGTAAGTCCGAGGCTTTTCTTATCGAATCATCCGTTCCACAATCGTCAACCAAAATAATCTCAAAATCATTCCACGTTTGATTTATCAACGAGTGTATACATCTCTCTATATATGCGCTTACGTTATAAACAGGGATTATTATACTTATAGCCATATTACTTAATCTTTACCATTTTGAAAATGCTCTACACAGGCGTATTAAGAAGATTTCCCTATATATTTTGCTTCCGGCAACGACATAGTCCTTGAACAAAGAATATCTGTTTTTCAAGAAAAAAAGAAACAGTACTAGGTCAAACTGATTGGATTTATGTTTTTTATACAATTCTAAAAGCCTATGTAGATAATGCCTGTCTTTGGGTTTTATATTAACAAGAGTAGAAAATGCTTCCAATGCGATAAGCACCGGCTTCGTTACGTCAGACAACTGCTTTTCAACATTGGAAAAATAGGCACTGTCTCCATGGTTACGATACGCCATCAGCTTTTCGGGTACAAACATGGTCACTCCATTGACCGCAACAACTACATTAATCCACCAATCGTAAATAACATTAGTGGGAATCGGTAATATGTCATCCAACAAGCTGGACTTAAAAAAAAGTAAATGCCCGGTCAGCCTATTGAGGACGAATAATATACCACAACCAGATCCTTCATAGGGCTTCCAATAAGTATGGTTATTTGCCCCTTCATTTTGACCTAGTATTGCCTCGCTATGATGAAAAAGTGTAACGTTCGGATTGTTGGAGGCATATTGAGCCAAAGTCGAAAGTTTACGGGGAAACCATACATCGTCTTGATCGCATATGGCCACATATTCACCCTTGACCTTAGACAGCGCAAAGGCAAAGTTGTCATTAAATCCCTTGTTGGATGCATGACGGTACAATTCTATCGTATCAGGGTGTAGGGTTTGCCATTTTAGAAGCAACTCCCAAGTATTATCGGTAGAACAGTCATCACAAATAACAATCTGAGATGCCGGATAATCCTGCTTCAGAATGGTCTCAATCTGCTCATCAACGTATTTTGCTCCGTTGTAAGTGCAGACAATGACCGATATATTGATGTTAGGTTTTATTCCCATGTATGTTAAAGCGTTAAGCATCTATATCCTTTTGCCAGACCTTGATAGGCATAAACTTTAAACGGAAAATCCACGCTAGACTCCTAATTTTTTTGTTACGTAAAAAAGAAAACAACTCGCTTTTCCACAAATACACAGAGAAAACAGCATAAATAGGTTTGGCTTCAGAAAAAGGAAGACTGCGTTTTGTCAGTTTGACTGTAATTATATTGTAGCAACACAGATAATTGAACCGACTTATTGCCTCTTTCAACTTTCCATCAGTTTTAAGCTTTATATATTGTACTGTTTTTGCAAGCATGGCAGGTACCTGTATATAATCTTTTGCATACACATGACCTGTGGTCATAGAGTTTTTCCTAAAGTTATAAACATAAAGAACTGCATCATTATAAAAAACTTTGTTGGCATTTGCATAAAGGCAAGGTAAGGTGATGGTATCTTCCATAAAATTACAGCCATCTGGAAATTGAACCTGATCGAATACCTGCTTTCTAAACAAACACCGCCAGAGAAAACTACGTTCTCTATCATGCAAAAGATTTTGCAAAGCGGAGTTGCCGTCGACCTTTCCTAAAGAGGAATATGTTTCGCCCTTATAGGTTATGGTTTGATTTGGAATATGGGTATCCAATACTTCATATTGACATAATGATATGTCTATTTCGTCATCGACCATCGGAGTTACCAAGGTCTCAAGATACGTCGGCTGTACCTCGTCATCGCTATCGACAAAGACTATAAAATCACCTTTCGCATGAGCAACTCCAATGTTGCGCACGGTTGCGATACCCATATTCTTTTCATTTCTGACAATCGTATAGGATATTCGCATCTGGGAGTTAAGGATGTCTTCCGCCAATTTTATAGAATTGTCGGGGCTTGCATCATCAACAAGTATTATTTCAAATGCAGCATAAGATTGCCCAAGCAGAGACTGCATACAAGCAACTATATACTGAGCTACATTATATACAGGGACGATAATAGAAATCCTCACATTTTCTGCTTTAATGATTTAATACAATTATTTAATAAATCGCCCCAAATAACTATCCTTTCGCATTTGTTTATGTTCAATAAGAAAATCTGTATAAAATCTCATTTCTTTGACCAATTTTACAAATGGAACATTTAAATCTTTGTATTTATTTAGTAATAAGAATTTGGCAATATGCATAGAACTCCAACCAATATAGTGATTAAAATAGTTTGGAAATTTTGCAGAATTATAAAGCTTGATTTTATATTTATCCTTATCATATTCTAATAATACTACCTGTGCAGATGTATATACAATCCAATACTCGGCTATACGTTTATACGTTTTGACTAATTCTTCATAATCTTTCCTACTTTTAAAATAATCTCCAGGATTATTG
The DNA here is from genome assembly GCA_015655435.1 of Chitinophagales bacterium. Classification (GTDB taxonomy): domain Bacteria; phylum Bacteroidota; class Bacteroidia; order Chitinophagales; family Chitinophagaceae; genus Rhizosphaericola. Next base: position 7,537 of record JAATFC010000048.1, read on the forward strand.
CTTAGAATACATTTCATGAATACATCCAACCAATAACCAACAAAATTAGATTTGGGCGGCGCAATTAAAAACCAAGATTCAATAATAGGCACTCTCGTATCCTCTCCAGTTTGGTCATAAAATGCTATTAGATCTTCCGAAATATTATCAAGATCAAAAATTGAGTCAATTGATTTATCAAAAACAATACTGGCGTCAATCCATATGCCGCCATATCTGTATAATAGCATTAGCCTTACTAAATCTGTTATATTGGCAATTGGAATATCGGCTTCTATCTTCGGGAAATCTGGAAGAAAATTGTATAACGATTCATTATTTAAGATATTAATGACAAAATTAGGATGAATTTTTCGTATCCTTTCAATGCAACATCTTACAGTTATAGATGTAATTTCGCCATCCCAATAAAGCCAAAGTGTTCTAGGAATATTACGATTAACATTTAAATGGAAACCTAACTCTTTTTTGTCAGACAATAGACTATTGTTATAAGGTGGGCACTTTACATGTGATAGTCTAAGATTTCTAATTACAAATTCTTTCATCGAAAAAATACACAATTAAATATTAATACGTTTATTGCTTTTCTTTAATCTATCTCTTAAAAAGCGTAGTTTATTCAAGAAAAAATTTCCTAATTTATAATCTTTTGATTCTTTCTTAAAATCTTCAATAACTGAATACTTTTTATAATCCAATGGTATTAATTTAATAAATTTTTCGTCAATAGCATTTTGCGAACTAGCTCCATCCTCCTCATTATATAATGCGATAATTTTATCTATATATACCCTATTTAAAAATGGCCAAGAATAACATCTAATATTGAAATCCCAATCTGCCCAAATCCTAAATTCTAAATTATATCCTCCAAGTATCCTAAAAAGAATAGTCTTATAGAATATAGCTTGGTGACTAATATTATAACCTGTCGTAAGCTTTAATCTATCACATATACCTATATACTTTATTCCGCTGTTCTTAAATAATACATCACCGTATATAAAATTTAGTTTTTCATTTGATTGTATTTTTTTATTTATTGTCACGAAAATATCATTGCTATACAATAAATCGTCACTTCCTAAAAAATACGACCATTCTCCTTTTGACTTTTCTACAGCTTTGTTCATTGCATCATAGATACCAACGTCTTTTTCAATATATATTACTATTCTAGAATCATTAAAAGATTTGACTATATCTATTGTATTATCAGTAGAACAACCGTCTTGTATAATAATTTCCCAATCTCCAAAAGTCTGATTTACAATAGAATTTAAACAATTTTCTATTGTTTTACTAGAGTTATATGTGGGAATTATAATGGAGAAAAAAGGCATAAAATTATGTCATATCAATTTAAACATTCCTTAAAATCACAAAACCTTCTTAACTTAAAATTAAAAAAATTTTGGAATAGCAACCTCCATGAACTTTTCACATACATACTTTACATCATCTTTGGATACATACAAATGGTTAGGTAAGTATAAACCATAATCATGCACAACATCCGCTACAGGCAAATGCGTTACACCATTATTTATTTTAATCCAGAATGGCTGCTTACCCATACTACCACAGATCAGTGGGCGAGTTTCTATGCCATGCTCTTTTAAATACTTAAAAACCTCTAATCTATTCTCGACGATTGTACCAAATGCAAAACTTGACAATTGATCATATTGACTCGTTTGCTTCCAATATTTATCACCTAAGTACTCTACATACAGATTATAGTTTTCCTCACGCTTTTTGACTATCTCATCCATTCCCTTCAATTGAGAAATACCCAGAAATGCATTTAAATCTGTCGAGCGAAGGTTAAATCCCGGATAATAAAAAGAATAATATTCCCTGAATTCATCTATTTCAAATTCACTTTTCCATTCTTGTCTGTATTTTTCGTCCACGTCTCTTGCCCATCCATGCGACCTTATAGAGAGCATCAAATTGTAGAGTTTGGTATCGTTGGTTGTCACGGCCCCACCTTCAATAGTAGAGATATGGTGTCCGTAATAAAAAGAAAAAGCACCCGCCAAAGCCAGATTACCAGCCATCTTGCCATTGTATTTAGTTCCCAAGGCTTCGCATGCATCTTCAATAAGCAATACATCATATTGATTACAAAGTCTATAGATTTCCTCCATGTCATTTATATGTGCAAGTACATGCACAAGAATCAACAGTGCTGGCTTTTCTTTGATAAATATTTCCTCTAGCATCTGGGTATTGATGCCGAGGTTTTGTGAATCACAATCACACAATAACGTTTCAAAGCCAAATTGAATAAATGGCGACAACGTCGTAATCCAACTAATAGCAGGCACTACGACTTTTTTATTTTTCAGGTAACCACCTTCTAGTAAGGCATAAGCCATCAATAAATTGGCAGAAGAGCCACTATTGACCATCACACAATGCTTTGTCCCTATATATTGAGCAAACTGGCTCTCAAATTCCAAAACCAATGGGCCTTTGGTCAATTGGGGAGCCGTAGGAATCCAATTACTTAAATTAACTAACTCTTCTTGAGAGATCGTATTTTCTGCTAAACGTATCATTACTTTTTTTGTTTTTTAGTTAATATTTTTTTTGCAACTGTATATAATCGAAGTTTATCGACCAGCTTACATATATAAAAATAAATACGAGCGTCATCGTATGCAGCGTCTATTCTCGCTGTTTTTTCTTTATCTTTTAATGCATCCATTGTAATGGACGAATCATGTGCTCTGAATATGGCCAAATCTTCGTTGACATAACCAAATTGTCCATATTTTTTACATGAAAAAAGAGAAAATAAAATGTCAGGACCAACGCCCCGATAGTGCCGTCTAGAAAAAGGAATATCACCTTGAAACAGACAATCAAGCATTATTTTTTTCCTATAAATACCCGCACATGGAGATGTCAGTGTATCCAAATTCAATTGTCCTAACATGTTAGAGTTGTACTTACCTGTTGACATGTCAAAATAAAAAGCCCGTCCTTCAAAAGCACCTTTATTCTGCATGTAGAATTTAGCATTAGACAAAACACACCCAACATTGTCGTCAAAAAGAGCGACGGTTTTCTCAATAAACGTTGGCTCAATCCAGTCGTCATCAAAATTTAAATGAATCAATTCATTTTTTGCATGCAGAATGCCATCCAGCCAACAGAAGTGGACACCGGAATCTAATTCTCTACGTATATAAGTTATACGATCACCATATTTCTTAACAACGGTAGGTGTATCATCCGTACTTCCATGGTCACAAACTATTATTTCACAAGGATGAGTCTGGGCTATGCATGAGTCTATGCATTGTACCAGAAAGTCTGCTCTATTGAAAGTCGGAATCACAATAGAAACATCATTATAAGCCATCAAGAACCGATTTTAGTTTTGAAATATTAGCAACCAATATAGATATTTTTTCATTGGAATCATAGTCTAGATTTAGTGGAACGGGAGTCAATCCCTGCACGAAATCCTTAATCTTAATTGAAGTGCCGGAGCCTATATTGTAAACTCCTTCTATTTTTCGATTGACCATTCGCTCAATAATTGTACAGACATCCTCTGCATTTAAAAAGTCCCGTTCAGAATTAGCACCAAATAACTTGAAGGGAGTCGACAAGTCTTCTGTCGCCAATCTCTTTCGTATCGTAGGATACAAATATGGAGGTGATTGCGATTCGTGGTAAAAACTAAAGATCCTACCAATGCAAAGCCGAAACAACGGATTTGATTTAGCATAATCCAACAATAGACATTCGGCTAGATATTTTGTCAATCCATATGTATTCTGAGGTTCAATAGGATTACCTTCCGATATAGGCAAATCGGAACTTTTGTAAATATGGCTTGTACTTGAATAAAAGAAATAAATCTCTCGATTTAGTTTTTTTATTGCTTTTATCGTTTGGACAATCCCATTTACATTAACATCGTATGCCAAATCTTTATTTGCATCCACTTCTTTAACCGCAACCTTAGACGCTAAAAATATCACTTGGTCTATGTTATTTCCATCAAGCCAATTATATAAAGCTTCTGTATCTCTAACATCTCCATCAAATAGAGACGCAGAGGATTCCCCTAAATTCTTTTTTACGAGAATCGTACCCAAGATACCATGTCCTCCAGTTATTCCAATCATTTTGTTATTTTTAAGAAGCGTGCCATGTTATCGGACTCACGACCCTTCCGCAATCCGCATTGTCATACATAGCATACTTGGATGGCAGGCTGTTTATGTTTAGCGTTACCTCGTCAACCTTGCTATCATAAAACTCAACATTTGGGTTGTACAAATAACAATTAACGCGATAAAATCCTTTTAAAATAAAGTCTTTGGGAATTTTCGCCGTATAACTGCCTGATTCTGAAACTTCCAATTCGTCAAAAAATATCTTATTGAAATCGTTGTCCAAAATATTAATTGCTATTACGGTTTTGCGTCCACTCGTATTTTTATTTATGTCCATTATGATATAAATATCTTCATCATCCTGAAACTCGCTAGTACTCGTATTGCCATTGCTAAGGACTATAGACTTAAAAGCGGTTCTATCGCCAGAATATGAGTACGAAAATTCACTTTGACCTGCTTTATTAGCTGTATATAGATCTATAATCGTATTTATATCACCAAAACCGCTTACTTGACCATTGGTTAAATATAGGCCAACATTGCATAATTGCTTTATGGATGCCATATTATGGCTCACAAACAAAACAGTCCGTCCGCCTTCCTCACTCACACTTTTCATCTTGCCGATTGCCTTCTTTTGAAACTCAGCATCACCTACTGCCAACACCTCATCAACAATCAGAATATCCGGATCTAGATGCGCAGCAACAGCAAACGCCAATCGTACATACATACCCGAAGAATAACGCTTTACAGGAGTATCAACATATCTCGCGACTCCGGCAAAATCAACAATCTCATCAAATTTGGACTGAATTTCTTTCTTGGTCATGCCCAATATGGCACCATTGAGGAATATATTGTCACGTCCTGTCAGCTCAGGATGAAAACCTGTTCCCACTTCCAGCAGACTGGCAATACGTCCATTGATCTTGATTTTTCCAGTTGTAGGAAGCGTGGTCTTAGACAGCAATTTAAGTAAAGTGCTCTTGCCTGCGCCATTGCGCCCTATGACACCTACCACGTCTCCTTGCTTGATTTCAAAATCAATATCCTTCAATGCCCATACAAAATCGGAACTGCCCTGTGACGTCCGGTCGTTAGTCTCTCCGATTTTGAGAAAAGGGTCGTCTTTCCCTCTCACCTTTGCAAACCACCGGTTCAGATCCTGACTAAGCGTACCTGTTCCCACTGAACCCAAGCGGTATTGTTTAGAAACGTTCTCCGCCTTTAATGCTATATGATTACTACTCATTGAATATTCTTCTTTTGATTTAGTCCTACCATCTTTGCGTTTAGATAGTTATTAGACAGTGTCCATGAAACTTTTCTCTACTTTATTGAAAACCCCCATACCTAATACAAGAACGACAATCGCGAACACCGCACTGTAAAGAAAATAAGATAGGTGAAAATTGCCACTTCCGGTAAACGCATACCTAAATGTCTCAATAAGCGACGATAACGGATTGATCCGGATTATCCATCCGATCCTTTTAGCACTTACCAAACTCATCGGGTATATAACGGGTGTCGCATACATCAATAATTGTACACAAAATGTCAATAGAAACTGTAAATCCCTATATTTCGTTGTCATGGAACTAATCAACATTCCTACACCCATCGAAATCATTGCCATCAAAATAATCAGTACAGGTATCAATAATATAAAACCATTTGGATGAATATTTTCACCTTTAATCAAATAAAAAAACCAAACTAACAAGAACAACCCAAATTGAATAGAAAATTTAATCATATTGGAAAATATGATGGCAAAAGGCATTACAAGCCTTGGAAAATAAACCTTTCCAAATATGGGTGCATTATCCGTGAATACCGTCGAAACCTTTGTAAGACAATCTGCAAAGTACTGCCACAGCGTTGTTCCCGCCATATAAAATACCAAAGCCGGCACACCGTCCGTGCCTATCTTAGCCACATTGTTGAAGATAATGATAAACGTCAAGCTCGTCAATATCGGTTGTATCAGAAACCACAGAGGTCCCAATATAGTCTGTTTGTATATGGCGACCAGATCCCGTCGAACCAGTAACATCATCAAATCCCTGTAGCGCAGCAGTTCCTTTATATTCAATTGGAACAAGCTTGCCTTAGGTTCTATGACTTCTGTCCATTTTTCTTCCTGAGGTAGATTTTGTATCATTTCTATGCTTAAAATATTATAGTCTGCCGGAGACCATTTCCTTCTTAAAAAAATTCTTTGTATCGAAAATTACAGTATTCTCATCTTTCGACAGTTCCCGCAGGTCAATATCCCGAAACATGTCATGTGCAACGGCCAATATCACTGCATCATATACCGCAGCATCGGGAAGATTTTGTAAAACAGAGATGTGGTAATTTTTCATAACTTCTTTACCCTCCACGAGAGGATCCACTATTGTCACTTCCGCGCCAAATTCTTTAAACTCTCTGAACATATCAGCGACTCTTGAATTTCTGAAGTCCTCACAATTTTCCTTAAATGCAAATCCCAATATCAGAATCTTAGCACCCTGCACCGCTTTATGTCGCTGCACCAATAGCTTCACTACTTTGTTGACTATAAACAAAGGCATGTTGTTATTAATGCGTCTACCAGACAGAATCACATCCGGAGAATATCCCAGTTGTTGTGACTTGTATGTAAGATAATATGGGTCAACACCGATACAGTGTCCACCTACCAGTCCGGGCCTAAATGGCAAAAAATTCCATTTAGTAGCAGCCGCATCTATAACTTCGTTGGTATCAATGTTCATCCGGTCAAATATCAATGCCAACTCATTCATAAAAGATATATTAATATCCCTTTGTGCATTCTCAATAACCTTGGCCGCTTCAGCAACCTTTATCGAACTTACTGGATGTATTGCAGCTTTTATGATAGATTGATATAGTGTTTTTACGATGTTTAAGGTGGCATCATCAGAACCGCTTACAATCTTTTCAATTGTTTCCAACGTATGAACGTTATCGCCAGGATTGATTCTTTCAGGAGAATACCCCACACCGAAATCAATATTTAGTTTCAAACCAGATTCCCTTTCCAAAATCGGAATGCAGACTTCTTCCGTACATCCAGGATAGACCGTTGACTCATACACCACCACGTTGCTCTTCTTAAGAACCTTACCTACCATTGCTGAGGCCTTCCTTAGTGCCGTAAGATCTGGGATGTGAAAAGAGTCTACAGGAGTAGGTACCGTAATGATAAAAAAATCAGCCTTACTACTATCTAAATCTGTTTGTAGTACAACTTTCTTTTGTTCCAATAGCTGATCCAATTTTATATTGGCGGCATTTGCCAATATCCAGTTAATTCTATTGGCATCGATATCAATCCCCAATACAGAAGAGCCATTTTTGGCAAATGCCTTTACTAAAGGTAAACCGACATAGCCTAGTCCTAATATAGCTATATTACTATTGCCCAATTTTATCTCCTTTTGAATGGATTTAATCCTCTAATAAATCTCTGTATCTTATCCTTTATACTATTATTTTCTTCTTCGACATAATATCCTTTGTTTTTAGCACCATATCCGTAGCCATAACCATATCCGTAGCCGTAGCCATAACCGTAGCCATAACCGTAACTGTTTCTTCCGGACTGAATATCATTAATTATTACGCCCATATTATTGATACGCTTTTCTTCGATAATGTTTTTCAATAAAGACACTTGCCCCTTCAGTGTATAATTTTGTCTAATCAGATACAAGGCGGCATCTGCTATTTTCCCAACGATAAAAGCATCTGCAACCAAACCAATCGGAGCCGTATCAACGACAATATAATCAAAACGAGATTTTAAGTTAACAAATAATTCTTTAGTTTTTTCCTGCATCAATAGTTCGGATGGATTGGGAGGAATCGGACCTGAACTAATTACAAAAAGGTTTTCGTCCACTCCAGATTGCGTTATAATAGACTCAATACTTATATCGGAAATCATGTAATTAGAATACCCTTTGCTATTGGGAATATTGAGCATTTTGGATATCTGGGGCTTCCTAAGATCCATTTCCATAATTAGAACTTTTTTGCCAGAAATAGCCAAAGAAAGAGCTGTATTCAAAGAATTGAAAGATTTGCCCTCTCCACTCATACTGGAAGTAAACAGTATAATGGGATTATTCTTTCCACTTGTCAAAAACTGTAGGTTGGTTCTCAAAATCCTAAATTGCTCCGCCAATACAGATCTGTCTTTTTCCTTGACAACTAGTACCGACGAGGAATTATTGTGTCCAATTTCTCCTACAATAGGTATATTGACAACATCCAATATGTCTTTTTTGGATCTGATTTTATTATCAAACAGACCTATCAGACCAACTATTACCAACGGAACTGCCAGCCCAATTAATACAGCAATCAAGCACAACAGGCTTCCTTAGGACTAATAGGACCCGCATCGCATTTAGCGGAATCTATTAACTTGGAATTGGAGGAAGAACCAGCTCGATAAACATCCAAAGATTCTTTTTTGTTCAGAAGCATGGCATAGAGTTCTTGCTCCACTTCTAAGCCATTGGATAGTTGTTGGTATATCTTCTGATAGACAGGAACCTTTGACAATGTATCATTGGTTTGCACAAGGGTTTTCTGTGATTTGTTTAATATTGTGCGGTACTTTATTTGCTCTGAGTTAGCAGCGGCCAATAGATTAACTTTAGCCCTGCTAATCTGATTTTCCAGATCAATCAGTACAGGATTCTCAGGTACACTGTATTCCAGATAGTGCGATCGCGAGAGCACCATTGCATTATACGATTGCGCATATGTCTTAAAATCAGCGTTGGTCAAGTCCATGTCGGACGGCACTATTGGATAGCCGCCATTTTTTACTCGGGCAATGAATGCTTCCAACAGATTCAATTGATATCGAGTATTAGACAAATCTCCCATACTCGAAACAGCTTTGCTGATAGAACTGGAAAGAGATGAAGCGTCCGGTGGGACAATTTTATTGCGAATCAAAAACGCAGACACGCTGTCCTGTGCATGCGTAATCTCCTCATGCAGTTTTTCCATACGTTGATCGATAAACTTGACAGTACTGTCTATTACCCTGTTTTTGTCTTCCAAACTGATATTTGAATACACATCATACAACGTATTTATAATGTCTTCACCTTTTTTAGGAACAGTGGTATTAGTGGTTAACAATATAACCGTCCCATCATTAATATTCCGAGCATCAATACCGCCCAAATAACCAACAACGGTTGCATCATAAGGAGCAATACTGACATTTATCAAATCACTATTAAGTTCTCCCTGAGGATTCGGAACTACAACAAAATAAAAATTGTCGTAAAACACCGTATCATTATAACGAAAACTTTTATACGTATTCTCCCCTGTCTGGATTTGATAGCTATCCGAATTGCGAGTAAACTTTATGGTAAATCCTTTCCAGGGAAGACTGTCTTTAGGAGATACAATATGCAAAAATATAGGACTACGGTCATACAACTCGCTATTTTTTATACGCCCAATTATCGTATAACTAACTGTCAAATTCAAGGCTTTGACAACCTTACCTACTACAAATCTGGATTTGATTATTTCCAATTCGTTAGAAACGTCTACAGAATTGGAAATTCCTGCACCCAAGCCCGAAAAAACATCCTGCGTACCTGTTAGATTTTTATCATTTCCCCCAGCCTTAACTAAAAAACGCGCTTTTACTTGATAAACGGGAACACTATATTTCATGTAATAATGCCAAACCCCTAGTGCCAATGCAAGAGAAATAGCAAATAGATACCAATATCGTAAATACTTAAAAAATAAGGATTTCAGCTCTAAATTATTATCCTTTGATGTCGTTATTTCCTGTTCCATTCTTTTCTATAAAAAGTAAAAGCAATTTATATCTTATCTTTTAAATATATAATAAACACCAACGAGACCGGCAAGCATATACACATAATTTAAAATAGAACCAGAATATGGGTCGTTCAAGAAGCCCTTGTCCTTATTAGGCTTGACAAATACAATATCATTCTGTCTTAGATAATAATATTCAGACTGAAAAATATCCGATTTTCTGGTATCAATGTGATGTGGCTCCTTTTTCCCATTTTCTTCCCTAAAAACGATGACATCGTTCCTATTGGAAAATTTTGTAAAATCTCCAGATGCAAGAATTACATCTATTATGGATGTCTTTTCTGAAGCCAATGGCACTCTCCCGACTTTTGTAACCTCTCCCATCACTGTTACGGTCGGGTTGGTTAATCGAACCTCAACGGTAGCATCTTTTACAAATCTCGAACGGAGTATCTGTGTAAGTGTATCTTTCAACTGGCGCACCGTTTTGCCCTGCACATGGACGGTGCCGATAAATGGATAATCAATATCGCCCTCGGCATTTACCCGAAAGCCATTGGGTATTGGATTCGCCATATTGGCAGATGCTCCTCCCGCTCCTGTTGCTCCAGCATTTCCCGTAAAATTGGATATTGCCGTTGTATTGGCAATATTGAAAGGAGCAGCCAGCGCCGGTATTGCGCTGGTTACATTAATGGCAATTTCATCCAATGGCAAAAACTTCAAGCTAAAATCGTAGTCCTTGATAGGTATCGCCCCATAGGCGCTGTCCGTCATGTCCTGAAAATACTGATAGCGTTTGGTCGAATAGCAAGACGTAAAAATGAAGGCAGTAAAAACTGCAAACATCAAAAACGAAAGAGATTTCTTCAAGGGTTTATATTTCACCACACAGGGGTTCTTTATTTTTAACACAACACGTACGATATTATTGTTTTGACATACCAACCGCCTCAATACAGGTCTCCGTAAACATTTCTTTAACGCATAATTAGTTCTTTTATTTTACAAACCTATCAATCAGCAAGTTATTAGATTTCAAGCTCTATCTTTACACCGTAAATGAGCGAACTCAATCTTCATAACAAAGAAAAATCGACCTCTGATTCCGAGCGGGAATATGAAAATAGTATTCGTCCGAAAGACATTGACCAATTTGCCGGACAGCCACAACTCATTGAAAATCTGATTATTTTCATCAAAGCGGCAAAGTTAAGAGGTGAGGCTTTGGACCATACACTTTTTCACGGACCACCCGGATTAGGCAAAACGACACTGTCCAGGATTGTAGCCAACGAGATGGGAGTCAACATTAAAGAAACATCCGGTCCGGTTATCGAAAAACCCGGAGATCTCGCTGGATTATTGACTTCGCTGGAAGCAAATGATATTCTTTTTATTGACGAAATTCATCGTTTGAGTACGGTTGTGGAAGAATATCTATACGCCGCGATGGAAGATTTTCATATTGACATAATGATTGATTCGGGACCGAATGCTCGCAGTATTCAATTGAATATCAACCCGTTCACACTTGTGGGAGCGACTACGCGAAGTGGGCTGCTTAGCGCACCTCTCCTCTCCCGTTTTGGCATAAAATCAAGGTTGGAATATTATAATTCCGAAGTATTGAAGAAAATCATTGAAAGAAGCTCTGCCATCCTCAATACGGTAATCAAGGAAGACGCTGCATCGGAAATCGCTCGCCGGAGCCGAGGAACACCACGTATCGCAAATGGCCTTCTGAGACGTGTCCGCGATTTTGCTCAAGTATTGAACAACGGGATTATAGACAAAGAAATCACGCAACAGGCATTAAAAGCATTGAACGTGGATGAAAACGGCTTAGACGAAATGGACAACCGAATCCTTTCCACCATTATTGAAAAATTCAAAGGCGGACCGGTTGGCATTACAACTATCGCTACCGCCGTTGGGGAGGAATCTGGTACTTTGGAAGAAGTTTACGAGCCATTTCTTATTCAGGAAGGGTTTCTGCAAAGAACGCCCAGAGGTCGCGAAGCTACACTGAAAGCATACCAACATCTAAAGAAAGTACCACCAAGTAGCAAACAAAACGGCGTTTTATTTTAGTCCATACTTTCTTTGGTGAAGGAAAATGGCAATAAATGGTTTATCGAAGGGATCTCAATTACTTTTGAGTCTGGTAAAGAATTTCCAAGCAAAATTTCTATTGGATTAGGTTGGCGATTTTCATATTCAGCAATCGTTTGACGGCAAATACCGCATGGCGAAATGATAGCATCGTTGCTGCCGTTTTCGTTTCGATAACTCACGGCAATCGCTTTTATGCTTTTGTTGGGAGCCAATACAGAAGCTGAACTCAAAGCCGCTCTTTCCGCACAGATTCCCGCTGGATAACTTGCATTTTCCAGATTGGCTCCAGAGAAAATAGTTCCATCCTCCATCAATACCGCCGCTCCGACTTTAAATTGGGAATAAGGCGCGTAAGCCAGTTCCGTTGCCTTTAGTGCGGCATCCAATAGCCTTTTTTTCTCCGAAGCCAACTCGTCCTTATGTGTGTATTCTTTATATTGCAGAATCAGTTCTTTTTGCATAATTCTTTAATTCTTAATTTATTATAAAAATAAAAAAATGGCTTCTATACGAAGCCATTTTTCAAAAAGAAAAATCTCTTTAACAAAATTCCGCGAAAGCGCCTTCCAGATTGGCGGCTATCAATGCTGCCGGACGTCCTTCGATTTGATGCCTTTCGACAAAGTGTACTAACTGACCGTCTTTGAACAGAGCTATGGCTGGAGATGAAGGAGGGTAAGGCAATAGAAGTTGTCTCAACCTATTGATTGCTTCCACATCAAAACCTGCAAAAGTTGTCACTAAATGGTCCGGTTTTTTCTCCGAATTTTTAACGGCAAACACGGTTCCGGGGCGTGCACTTCCCGCTGAACAACCACAAACCGAATTAATCATAACCAATGTTGTCCCTTTTTGAGCCAATGCATTGTCTATTTCTTCCGCTGTTGTCAAATCTTGAAAACCATTGTCTGTAAGTTCGGCTTTCATCGGCAATACTATTTCCGCTGGATACATATTTTTATTTTTTAGGTTCTTACTAAAGCAAAATTAAATTAAAAGTTGTAACAACGATTTTTATTTGAAAAAATGACAAAACTAGCAGGCTAACCCAAGCGCTAAAAGACATATTGTCATTAAAAATACCAATATGCAGACAAAATGTCATTTATTTTAGTAAAATTGGCAAAGGCATGGATATTGGACAATGCTAGTCATCAGTTTGATTACAAAACATTAAAAAACATAATCATGAGCACAGTTATCAGAAAAAACAATTTTGGAGATTTGTTTGACGAATTATTCTCCGCAATTCCCAATGGTTTAGGCAAACCAAACAACGTTCCTCCTGTGAACATTACAGAAGACAACGAAGGTTATCACATACAATTGATAGCAGCAGGATTGCAAAAAGAAGATTTCAAACTTAATCTTGAAAAGGGATTGTTGACAATCAGCTACGAAAAGAAAGAAGAAGAAAAAAATCCTTCCGTTAAAAACCTTAGGGTAGAATACAACCTCGGAAACTTCAAACGTAGTTTCAATATCGACGAAAGCGTTGACGTTGAAAAAATAGAAGCATCCTACAAAGACGGCATATTGAGTATCGGCCTACCTAAAAAACAGGAAGTCAAAATATTGCCAAAAAGCATTGAAATAAAGTAACTTTTTACGGTTAGCATAGGGTTCAAAAGAAAGGTTAACGCTTAAGCGTTAACCTTTTCATTTTTCCAAAGACTGGAAGGATATTGTCCATTATCGACCAACTCTTGAAATTTGGCACGAACCAAAGGAGCATCTTGCTCGTAAGTCACGCCAAACCATTTAGCAGTCGTCGGCACCATCAAAACACGCGACTCGCCTGCCTTAATCAATATGTCTGTCACTTCAGGAATCAAAAATTCAGACTTGAGATCGTCTAAGTTTTTATCTAGAAACTCCTGATATAAATGTTCTAGTTTTCCAATATACCCGCCATCAAAACAGAAGAAATTCATACTTACTTTCGTATCCAAAGGCAATTCTTTGTTGTTTTCCTCCGTGCTGATTGCCTTACCGTTTTCTTTGACGATTTTCTTTCTTTCGATGATTTGTTGGATTTCGCCATTTTCATTGACGAAAATTTCGCCACGGGTAACAGAGCCATTATCAGATAAAGTATTACCTAGCTCATAACCCACGCAAGCATACGTATTTTCTTTTATCTTATTATTCAATAAATCTACAGCTTTTACGAATGCATCTTTTCCATAATAATCATCCGCATTGATAACTGCAAATGGTTCGTTCACGGCATCTTTGCAGCATAGAATCGCGTGTCCTGTTCCGAAAGGTTTGGATCTGTCTTTTGGGAGTTCATGGTTGCCCAAAAACTTGTCCAAAGATTGGAACACATAAGCAGTTTCAACCTTTCCGCTCAGCAAAGGCTCCATTTTCGCTTTGAAAGTTTCAGCAAAATCTTCTCTTATAATAAATACCACTTTGTCAAAACCTGCATCGATAGCATCGTAGATGGAATATTCCATGATCGTCTCTCCAGAAGGGCCAAACGATTCGGTCTGTTTTGCACCTTTTCCGTAACGGCTGGCCATACCCGCAGCCAAAATAACTAAGGTCTTCTTACTCATGGTCTTTTGTTATTTTTATTTTTTGATTAATTTAGATAAGTAGACGCCATAACCACTTTTTTTCAATGGCTCAGCAAGTTTTACAAGTTCATCTGCGGTGATAAACTTCATCCGATATGCAATTTCTTCCGGACATCCAATCATCAATCCTTGACGATTTTCAATTACCTGTACGAACTGGCTTGCTTCCATCATGGACTCATGTGTGCCTGTATCCAGCCACGCCGTACCTCTATTCAACACACCAACTTTCAGTTTGTTCTTTTCCAAATATACTTTGTTGACGTCTGTTATCTCGTATTCGCCACGCGGAGATGGTGCAATATTTTCAGCTATTTCGACTACAGAGTTGTCATAAAAATACAAACCCGGAACAGCATAATTTGACTTTGGTTGTACAGGCTTTTCCTCCAAAGACAATGCTTTGAAATTTTCGTCAAACTCGACAACTCCGTAACGTTCCGGATCATTAACTTGATAAGCGAAAATCACACCGCCATCAGGATCATTGTTTGCTTGCAATAATGAAGACAATCCTGTTCCGTAAAAAATATTGTCACCCAATACCAATGCAACTTTGTCCTTTCCGATAAATTCCTTGCCCAATACAAAAGCTTGTGCAAGCCCGTTTGGAGTTTCCTGAATGACATATTCAAAACGACATCCCCATTGAGAACCGTCTCCCAATAAGCGTTTGAAACCAAATTGGTCTTCTTGTGTCGTTATAATTAAGATCTCCCTAATACCAGCCATCATCAATACAGACAATGGATAATAAATCATGGGTTTGTTGTAAATAGGCATTAGCTGTTTGCTGATTCCCAGAGTTATAGGATACAATCTTGTCCCAGAACCTCCAGCGAGTACGATTCCTTTCATATTGGATTTATTTCCAGAGCTTATCAAACTCCAGTTGAGAAAATGTAGGATTTACTTGGTCTTTGTCACTTAAAACAAAATCTTTGGCTTCTACTTTCCAGTCGATATTCAAAGTCGGGTCGTTGAACAACAGTCCTCCTTCGGAAGCCTTGTTGTAACCATTATCACATTTATACGCAAAAACCGCAGTCTCGCTCAATACAACAAAACCATGAGCAAAGCCTCTTGGAATGTAAAACTGAGTAAAGTTTTCATCCGAAAGTTCGACGGCGTATGATTTGCCAAAGCTTGGAGAATCGGGACGCAAATCAACAGCTACGTCCAATACTTTCCCTTCCAAAACGCGGACGAGTTTTGCCTGAGCATGTTCTCCTTTTTGGAAATGCAATCCCCTCAATACTCCATACGAAGATCTCGATTGGTTGTCCTGTACAAAATCGACTTTTTTACCGAGCAGTTTATTGACTTTTTCTGCGTTGTAACTTTCAAAGAAATAACCTCGATTATCCTGAAAAACTTGAGGTTGTAATATGACACAGTCTTTAAGTGGCGTTTGTATTAACTCCATTATTATCTATTCTGGTATTGGTTTTCGTAATATTTCTGATAAGCTCCTGATGTAACATTGTTCAGCCATTCCTGGTTGCTCAAATACCAGTCAACAGTCTTTTCCAAACCTTCTTCAAACTGTAAACTTGGTTTCCATCCTAGTTCATTCTGTAGTTTGGTTGGGTCAATCGCATAACGCAAATCGTGTCCCGCTCTGTCTTGGACGTAAGTTATCAATTTTTCAGAAGTTCCAGCTTCGCGATCCAATTTTTTATCCATGATTTTGCAAAGCAGCTTAATCAAGTCAATATTGGTCCACTCATTATGACCACCAATATTGAACGTTTCGCCCGTTTTTGCATTATGGAAAATAACATCAATAGCTCTTGCATGGTCTTCTACCCACAACCAGTCACGGACGTTTTCCCCTTTTCCGTAAATAGGAATCGGCTTATTGTTCTGGATATTGTTGATGGATAGCGGAATCAGTTTTTCAGGAAAATGATTTGCTCCATAATTGTTGGAACAATTTGACACAACCGTATCAATTCCATAAGTATCATGGTAAGCTCTTACGAAATGATCGGAACTAGCTTTAGATGCAGAATAAGGGCTGTGCGGGTCATAGGCCGTTTTTTCTGTAAAGAAACCTTCTTTGCCCAATGCACCATACACCTCATCCGTACTTACATGGTAAAAACGATGTTTGTCGTATTCGCCTTTCCAATGTTTGCGTGCTGCATTCAGTAAGTTAACGGTTCCTATAACATTGGTCTGAACAAAAGCCAATGGATCTTCGATCGAACGGTCTACATGAGATTCCGCAGCCAAGTGAATAACGGCATCCGGTTTGTGTGTCGCAAAAATTTCATCTATCAGAACAGCGTCTCGAATATCGGCTTTTACAAAACTGTAATTGGGTTTATCTTCGACATCTTTCAAGTTGGCGAGATTGCCCGCGTAAGTCAATGCATCCAGATTGATGATGTCATAGTTAGGATATTGGTTGACAAACCTCCTAACAACATGCGAACCAATAAATCCGGCACCGCCTGTAATGATGATTTTTTTGTTTGACATAATTCTAAAAAATATTAAACTATTTTAATTTTGCAAATATCCTATTTTAGCAACAATAATCCAGCTAACTTAGACATTATTAATTTACCTAAACCTATGAAACTGCTGATTGCTATACCTAAATGTTCTTTAATACTAATGTTTCTCTTTCTTTTCAGGAATGAAAAAACAATCGCACAAAAAACGGATAGCGCAAACTACAAACCCATTAACGACAGCAATACCCGTATTATTGGATTTGCCACTACTTCAATGACCAATAGAAAACCAGAAGGGCTATTGGGAAATTTCGTTGCCGATGCCGTCAAAAATGAAGCCGAAATCTTTTTGCGTAAAAGAATAGACCTTGTCTTTATCAGCCACAAAGCTATAAAGGGTTCGCTTAAAAAAGGAGATATTTCCATGGAAACGATTGCCAACGTGTTGCCGTTTGACGACAGCCTTTCCTATATGGAAGTGTCCGGTTCTGTTTTGCAAATGGTATTGGACAGGATTGCCCAAGAAGGAGGATCACCCGTTTCAGGAATTAGGATGAAGATAAAGAACATGCGTGCAACAAATATCGTACTAGATAATGACTCCCTAAATTTTGAAAAAAAATATTTGTTGATAACTATTGAAAGAAAC
>JAATFC010000047.1 GCA_015655435.1 Chitinophagales bacterium
GGAACATTACAGTTGAATCCCGGAACGGCTGACCATCCGGAAAACGGCTACCGTTCCCGCTTTTCTCACACGACGGAAAAAGCGGAAGCCAATTATTATTCTGTCCTATTGGAAGACCACAATATCAAGGTCGAGCTCACAACGACAACGCGTGTCGGAGTCCATCGCTATACATTTCCAAAATCCAACAACGCGCACGTCCTATTGGACATGATGCACAATATCTATAACTATGACGGAAAAAATGTTTGGAGCTACGTCCGTGTATTGAACGATTCTACGCTCGTAGGCTACCGTCAGACCAATGGTTGGGCAAAAAACAGAACCGTTTATTTTGCGCTGAAGTTTTCCAAAGCATTCAAACAATACGGCTATAAAAACTATTCCAAAAACGAAACCTACGGCGGATTTTGGCGCAGGTTTGACATCTACCACAATTTTCCCGAAATATCGGGTCACGACCTAAGGTTATATTTTGATTTTGATACAAACGAAGGTGAAGCTATTGTCGCCAAGATGGCATTGTCGCCCGTAAGCTGGAGCAATGCAGTGGAAAACATGCAAACCGAAGCTCCGGGCTGGGATTTTGATGCCATCAAAAAACAAGGACAGGACGCTTGGGAAAATGAACTGGAAAAAGTTGCCATCAAAACCGCAACGGAAGAACAGAAAATCAATTTCTATACGGCTATGTACCATGCGTTTATCAATCCAACTGTTTACACAGACGTCAACGGCCAATATAAAGGCAATGACCAACAGGTGCATCAGGCAAATGGCTTTACCAACTATACAACCTTTTCCCTTTGGGATACGTACAGAGCAGAACATCCTTTGTTGGCACTTGTTCAGACCAAAAGAGCCAATGACATGATTGAGTCCATGCTCGCTCACTATGACCAAAGCAGTATTGGGATGTTGCCTATCTGGTCGCATTATGCCAACGACAATTGGTGCATGAGCGGTTATCACGCCGTGACTGTATTGGCAGACGCTGTGGTAAAAGGAATCAATACATTTGATGCAAACCGTGCATTCGATGCAGTGCTTAAAACCTCCAACAATCCTTATTACGACAACATCACAACTTACAAACAATTAGGATTCATCCCAGATGAAAAAAGCGGCACCTCCGTTTCCACAACACAGGAATATTCTTTTGATGACTGGAGTATCGCCCAAATGGCAAAAAAATTAGGCAAAGAAAATGTGTATCAAGAATACATGAAACGCTCGCAGAGCTACAAGCAATTGTTTGACCCTTCCATTGGGTTCATGCGTCCAAAATCTGCTGTCGGTGTATTCCGTGCGACATTTGACCCATTGGAAACGGAAGGTGAAGGTTTCATCGAAGGCAACAGTTGGAATTTTACTTTCTTCGCACCACAAGACCCTAAATCTTTGATCCAACTAATGGGTGGAGAAAAGCGTTTCGTTCAAAGGTTGGATTCCTTATTCACAATGGAGTTGCCTGACAAATATTTTGAACATACGGAAGACATCTCCAAAGACGGATTGATTGGCAACTATGTGCACGGCAACGAGCCAAGCCACCACGTTCCTTACTTGTACAACTATACGTCACAACCCTGGAAAACACAGGAAAAAATCCGTATGATATTGAAAAGCCAATACCACAACGGACAAGCCGGATTGGGTGGCAACGACGACTGCGGACAGATGAGTGCGTGGTATATTTTCAGCAGTTTGGGTTTCTACCCTATTGCTCCAGGTTCGGATGTTTACACCATCGGAAGTCCGAGCGTAGAGGATGCTGTTGTGAAACTCGAAAACGGAAACCAACTACACGTTTTCGTTAAAAACCAGAGCGACAAAAACGTATTTGTCAAAAAAGTAACACTGAACGGAAAAGTAATTAAAGAACCTTTCCTTCACCACAAAGACTTGACCGACGGCGGCACCTTAGAATTTGAAATGACGTCCAAAGCCGTGAATGCTTATAAATAAAGGAAAAAGGCAAAAGTAAAAAATAGGAAAGGGCGTTGGGTATAATTATCCAACGCCCTTTCCTATTGAACATTTTCATAGCCCAATATTTAAAAGCCTTTATATCATTACATCGCTTATCACTTTTTCCTTTTGACTTTTTACTTATTCCTATCTTCGCGGCATGTTTTCTAAAATAGAGCTGGCAAAAAAATATCTCCGTTATTGGACAAAAGCATCGAATGGAAAAGGTCACGGAACGCATTCCCCATTCGTCTATGATTTCATACGAAAAGTATTGATGGACAATGATTCTCATCCAGAGTTCGCCCGTATTGAGCAACTACGTCAGCAACTACGAAAAGACAACACACTATTGGAAATTCGTGATTTTGGTGCGGGTTCGCGCGTAGACGACCACAAGCAAAGAGCCGTTTCTTCTATTGCAAAATCAGCTTTGAAACCTGCAAAATATTCGCAGCTTTTTTACAAAATCATCCAACATTATAACTATAAAAACAGGCTGGAGCTAGGCACTTCTTTGGGCATTACGACAAGTTATCTGGCAAATGCCAACAAAGACGGAAAGGTTTACACATTTGAAGGTGCACCATCTGTAGCGACCGTCGCACAAAAGACTTTTACCAACCTGGAACTAAGCAATATTGAGTTAACGGAAGGAAATTTTGATGAAACTCTACCTGCTTTTCTTGCCAACTATAAAGACAAAATAGACTTTAGTTTCATCGATGGCAACCATCGCGAACAACCAACGATTAATTATTACGAACAGTTGCTTCCTTTCACACACAATGATTCCGTAATCATATTGGATGACATACATTGGAGCCAAGGCATGGAAAACGCTTGGTACAATATCATCGAAAGACCGGAAGTAACATTAAGCATTGACTTATTCTTTATTGGGCTTGTTTTTTTCCGAAAGGAAAACAAAGAAAAAGAACATTTCACGATTAGATATTGACCTAAAAAAAGTGGTATTGAAACGAGTTCCAATACCACTTTTCCTATTTTAAGAAGCGAACTTTTACGCTCACCTTTATATCACCAAGATTTAACGCTTATTTGCCCGGTCTTTAGCATCTTGCATTTTCTTCTGCATTTCAGCCATTTGTTCCAATCGTTGCTGGAATTTTCCTTTGCCTTTTTTAGGTCCTTTTCTTTTTTCTTCGATACTAGCCAATACTTTTTCAGGTTTGATAATGACCTTTTGTATAAACAACTGAATCAACAAAGTCATTACGTTACTGACAGTATAGTACCATGTCAACGCCGATGGCATATTGTTCCACCACAAAAGGAAGATGACCGGCATCATATAAGGCATGTATTTCAATACAGGATTGTCCTGAGTCTGTGGCGTTGCGTTGATATTGTACAGTGACATCAGCAAACTGGTCACGGAAGACAACAATGTAAACAGACTCAAATGGTCGCCTAGTACGGGAATATGTGCATTCCAATGGAAAAAAGTATCATAAGAAGACAAATCATTTGCCCATAGGAAACTCTTGCCACGCAATGCTATATTGGAACCAAAGAAACTATATAGCGAAAAGAATATCGGAATCTGGAACAGTATCGGAATACACCCTCCCATCGGATTAACGCCCGCTTCACGGAAAAGCTTCATCTGCTCCATCGCAAAACCTTGCTGGTCGCTACCAAATTTCTTTTTCAGTTCATCCAATTCCGGACGCAAAACCTTCATTTTCGCACCGCTCTTGTAACTGGAATAAGTCAATGGAGCCAATACGATACGTATGACCAAGGTCAATATGGCAATCGCCCAACCAAAATTGGAAACAGCACTCGTAATCATGTCAAATACCGGAATGATGACACCACGGTTGATATATTTCACAAAGGAGAACATACCCGAACCTAAGTCCACGATGTTTTTCATACCGTTGTCATACTGCTTCAATATACCGTAATCATTCGGTCCAAAATATATCTGCAACGGAATGGAAACCGTAGCCGAACTAGGTAATTTCAACTGCATATCCGCACTAGCATCAAACAATTGACCAGAAGCCGTATCGGCAATTCCCGTCATTTTCGCGTCTATATTGGAGAATGTTTCCTTGTTCAACGCCAATGTCGCATTGAAAAACTGCTGTGTGAAACCAACCCAATTTGTTGGTTTTTCTATTTTCTTGTCAACTTCAGCAGTTGCTTTAGCGGTCGTATAATCAAAGCTGTTGTCCGTGTAGTAAACGATACGTGAATGTTGTTTTTCGTAATCAGCGGCACGCTGTTGTTGGTGCAACTGCGTATTCCAATGCAGGTTCAACTGATTGTTGGTAAACAGATTGGACGCACCAATCAGGTTGATAGTCCAGTTAATCAAGTACTGGTTAGGTCGTACAATATATTGGTGTTCAATCTTTTGTCCACCAGCCGACTGCAATGTGAAAGTCAGCGTCTGGCTACCATCACTGTTTTTCACAATGGGCGCAGCAGCGAAAAGCAATTCGTTGGTAGGTGTAGAAACCGTATTGGATGTATTGATTTTGTACCCGAAATTGTCGTTTTTGCCGCCACCAATCACCACAGGCACATGCGCGTCTTTGTAGGAATTGAATTTTTTCAGTTCTACTTTTTTCAACTGACCGCCTTTATTGGAAAAAGTCGCTTTCAGCAGTTCGTTTTCTACGACAGTCTCGCTCTCAGCACCAACGGCTGCTGTTGTAAAACCACCCGCAGCCTGACTTCTGTTGACAGAATCCAGACGTAAGGAGTCCGCAGTGTTTTGAGGTTTAATCTTTGCAGCCTCTACCCTAGCGATAGAGTCCTGTTTTATTTTTTCCAGACGAGCGTTTTCTTGCTGTTGCTTGCTTGTCAGCATAAAGAAAGCAATAAAAAGCACACCTAAAAGTACAGCCCCGATAATGGGCATCTTATCTTTTTTCATTCGATCTATTTCTTTGTTTGAGGGACTACGTCCCGGTCGACGAGGCGCAAAGGTAATGAACGCTAAAGACAATTCAACATCTGCCTGATTTTTAAATACATACCACATTATTACCCAATATCCATTTTATGTCATATTATCTTAAAAAGGAACAATATGTGGTTAATTTATGTTAGGCATTCAGTTTTATGGACTTTCTTAAGAA
>JAATFC010000087.1 GCA_015655435.1 Chitinophagales bacterium
AGAAGCCCGTTGGCGGAAGGGATTTTACGACACAAGCTGGAAGCTGCGGATTTGGATGTGGAAGTGGACAGCGCGGGAACTGGCGGTTGGCATGTGGGAGAAGCTCCTCATATCCTTTCCCAAAAAGTGGCCCAGCAGCATAATATCAACATATCTAATCTACGAGGACGGAAATTTTCATCTAACGACATGGTTGTTTTTGACAAAATCTATGTCATGGACAGTGACAACTACAACGATGTCAAATATATGGCGGAACGATATTGGGACCAAAGCAAGGTTGACCTTATATTGAACAAAACGGCACCCGGAAAAAACCAAAGTGTTCCCGATCCATGGTTTGAAAACACGCATGCGGCTTTTGAAAACGTTTACCAGATGCTCAGCAAAGCCTGCGACAAGATTGTCGAGGAAATCAGGTCCGATTTGAATGCCTGACAACGCATAGAAATGGAGCCTTTTTACTTTTAATTTTTGATTTTACTTATATAATGAAACCTTCATTACCACAGGGAACTAGAGATTTTGCACCGGAGATTGTGTATAAGCGCGCCTATATATTGAACACGATTAAGTCCGTATTTGAATTGTATGGCTTCCAACCTTTGGAAACGCCAGCCATGGAAAATATCGACACTTTGATGGGGAAATATGGCGAAGAAGGAGACAAACTCATTTTCAAGATATTGAACAATGGTCTGGACAATACAGACAAAGCTGAAAAAACAAAATCGGGCTTCGCAAATATATTGGATGGAAAAACGGACAAAAATATTACGGAACGAGCGTTGCGCTATGACCTGACGATTCCTTTTGCACGATTTGTTGCGATGAATCGCGGGACTTTGGTATTTCCTTTCAAACGTTACCAAATCCAACCTGTTTGGCGTGCCGACCGTCCGCAGAAAGGGCGTTATCGTGAGTTTTATCAATGTGATGCGGATGTCGTGGGCAGTGATTCCCTTTTGTACGAAGTGGAGCTGGCGCAGATTTATGCGACCGCTTTTTCCAAACTGAAAGTTCCCGTCGAGATACATGTAAATAGCCGAAAACTATTGACTGCATTGGCTGAATCCTGCGGAGCGGCGGAAAAATTGACTTCCATTACCATTGCTATTGACAAACTAGACAAAATCGGTTTGGAAAAAGTTAAAGAGGAACTGGCTGGTCGTGGTCTGGATGAAAAACAGATTGATATTGTCGAAAAATATCTGTCGATAGAAGGTTCCAATACGGAAAAACTGAACCAATTAGCCGAACTTTTCGCAGGAAATGAAAGTGCGAAAAAAGGTTTGGATGAGATTAATTTCTTATTAAATCATTTAACTTCCAATATAGGAAAATCCATAGTAGTAGACCAGACTTTGGCGCGCGGACTGGATTATTACACGGGGATTATTTTCGAAGTGAAAGCGGTTGGTGTACAGATGGGAAGTATTGGCGGTGGGGGTCGTTACGACAATCTGACCGGATTGTTTGGCGTAAGTGGCGTTTCAGGAGTGGGCGTGAGTTTTGGTATTGACAGGATTTTTGACGTGATAGAAGAGTTGCAATTATTTCCGGAAGAGGCTGCGAACAAGTGCAAAATTATTTTCCTGAATCTTGGCGAATCGGAAGGGGAGAAGGCTTTTGAACTGGCAACATCTCTTCGAGAACAAGGGATTGCTGCTGAGGTATATCCGGACGTAACCAAATTTGACAAGCAGTTTTCCTACGCTAAGAAAAAGGATTTCCAATACGTTGTCATTATTGAACAAAAGGAATTGGATTCAGATACCTGCAATGTAAAGGACTTGACCAACAACGAGCAGCAAATCGTAGCAATGACGGATATTGTTCCTTTCTTTCAGGGCAAACAAGACATTTCGTAATTTGAGCATTATTTTTGCGGACTAATTGAATAAACTTAAAATAGGATGAATAAAGCAGGATTATTTTGGACTATGGTGATTGTAGTGTTTTTGGCTTCTTGTAGCAGAAAAACAGTACCGGCCGCAACTAATACTTCCAATACCTTACCTACGTCCAAAACGGATCCGCGAGTCGGACCTAAACACCAAAAGGATTCCATCGTATTGGCTCCGCAAATCGAAGTGAAAGGGGATACGGCGGTGATAGCCGCCACGACCAATACCAGCAATGTCTATTCCAAAACATTTACCGTAGTCGACAGTCACGGTCGTTTGTTGTTGGACCCGGAAAAGACACCTTCTGACATTTCTCCTGATTGGATTGCCCTAAAAAACATCCGTTCATTTACGCCAAATCAGGCACAGACAATGGCTTCACGTTTCAATACGGTGCCTCCAAGAGTGATTTACGTTCCTGCCAATATGGTTAAAACCGGAAAAAAAGGGAGCTATTATATTTATTCAAAAAAATTCTGGTATTGGAAAAAGGACGACGGTCTTTTCTATCTCGACACCAACTACTACCAATAAGATGTTAAGCCCTTTTAGATAAAGGGCTTTTTGCTTTTTTAGCCTTAACTTTACTTTCCAAAAAATAATAACAATGTTTGCAAGAGAAATCTATATGAAACGCCGTGCGGAGCTGAAACAAAAAGTAGGTTCTGGCTTGGTTTTCCTATTGGGAAACGAAGAAAGTGGAATGAATTTTCGTAACAATGTCTATCCTTTTCGCCAAGATAGCACGTTTTTGTATTATGTAGGCTTGGACAAGGCATCCCTTTATTTTATATTGGACATAGATAATGACAAAGAGATTTTGTTTGGCGACAATATTTCTATTGATGATATTGTCTGGTTTGGTCCGACTCCGAGATTGGAAGAAGAATCTTCACATATAGGTATATCAGATGTCCGTCCAATAAAGGAACTACAAGCTTATTTGGATGGGGCTATTGGCAAAAATCAACCCATATTGTTTTTGCCTCCTTATCGTGACGAACATACAGTCAAGTTGAGTAGTTTATTGCATATTCCTATCGGCGAAGTTGCGCAGAAGGTTTCCGTTCCGTTAATTAAATCGGTGGTGGATATGCGTGCGCATAAACAACCTGAGGAAATCGAAGAAATCAATAAGGCTGTTGATATTTCTACGGAAATGCACAAGTTGTTTTTCAAACAAACAAAAGCAGGAGTTAGAGAATACGAAGTTGCTGGAAAACTTGAAGGTTTGGCTTTTGGCGCAGGAGGAAGGCTTTCCTATCCTATTATATTGACGGTAAATGGCGAAACCCTGCATATCCATGCACGCGGAACGGTTATGCAAAACGGACAATTGGCTTTGTGTGACGCTGGTGCGGAAACTGCATTGCATTATGCCGGAGACTTGACGCGAACTGCACCTGTAAGTGGTAAATTTACCGATGTCCAAAAGCATATGTACAATACTGTCTTGAACGCACAAGCAGCGGCAGTTGAGGCATGCAAACCAGGTACACTGTTTTTGGATGTCCATAAAATTGCCGTTACTGAATTGCTGAAAGGCTTAAAAGAAGTAGGTGTTGTCAAAGGCGATGTTGAAGAGGCTGTTGCAAATGACGTTCATACATTGTTTTTTCAATGCGGTTTGGGACACATGATGGGATTGGACGTACATGATATGGAAAATCTAGGCGAACAATATGTTGGTTATTCAGATAGTTTGA
>JAATFC010000113.1 GCA_015655435.1 Chitinophagales bacterium
CTTTTGAAACAGATACCGTCGTCATCGACATCAATTTGGCAATTTTCTATTAATACATTTCTGCTATCGATATCAATACCATCCTGGTTATAATTGGTATGATTGTACACTTTTATTCCCTGAATATGTAACCCATCGCAACCTATATAGTTCTGCATCCAATAAGCAGAGTTAGTCAAAAACAAATCCTGTGTTTTTACATTTTTACAATTGATGATAAGCAACATACATGGACGCGATCTACTTTCTTTCGTGTCGTCATTTCCAAGATTAAATTCCACTGCATCACCATTACCATTGATAGTCCCTTTTCCGGAAAAAGAAATATTACTTGCAGCCTCCGCATAAATGAAAGCCTTTGACATTTGCACTTGCCCTTTGCTATCATGCGTAAATATATTTTCATACTGGACATTATTGTCTGGATAGTCCTTGAAAAATGGACTTCCTTTCAATGTTCCACCATCCTCAACATATAACTCCACATTGCTTTTCATGTATATGGTGCCAGAGATGAAAAGACCTTTCGGAATAATAACTTTTCCGCCTCCCGTCTGGTTGCATTTGTCAATAGCAGCCTGAATTGCTTTGGTGTTAATGGTTTTCCAATCATTAACGGCACCGAAATCTTGTATGTTATAGCTCTGAGCATTCGCTACAAAATGTAGACTCAACAAACAATATAGCGTAAATAGTATTTTATATTTCGTATCCATCTTCATGATATGTGGAGTTTCTATTTCCAATGAGTAACAAAATATACAAGTTATTTTTTCAGATTTTTATTTTGTACCGATTCCATTTTTTCAGCATATCGTTCACCGAATATTCTTTGTGACGCAGCATCAATATGGACATGATCCGGATTAGACGTAAGTCCCGCACCCGATACCACATCGTAATTATTGACACTATTTTTTACTTCGTACAGACCTGGATTGAAATTAACCGCACCTGGATTATATTCGGGAAGCTCTCCTGCTATAAACGGAACGTTAGGCGATTTAAATTCTTTTCTTAATCTGTCGATAAGCGTAATTAATCGATCCTTATATGTACTGATACTCGTTGGCGAACAATCGGCCTCGCCCTGATGCCATAAAATACCTTTCAGCACGCCGTCTTTCAATGCAAGTTTAGCACGCAAAATGGCATTATTGTATGGCGTTGATTGCGTTTGTTCCCAATAGAGATCTTTCAACCAAATATCCAATCCAGAACCGCCTGCCGCTGCTGGAATCAATCCTATGACTACGTTAGTATCTTTTTCATCTTGCAGCATTTTTCTTGCAAAAGATAAACTCGGACCAACACCTGCTTCTTTTTTATCAAATTGTACAGGTTCTTTAGCTATTTCCCAATCACCATTTTTGTTCAGCCTCAATATGCGTTTGTTTGCAATGGTATCTTGTGGCTCGACTACCCCACGACCCGCCATATTGGACTGTCCAATCAACAAGTACAAGTGAAAATTTTTCTTTGGGATATTTATTTCAACCTTATCTCTTTGCTTTGGTATTGTTCCTTTTTGGGCTAGTAAGGATGTGGCTAACAAAATGCATGTTGAAAAGAGAAATATTTTTATAGATTGTTTCATATTTATATTATTTGTTCCAAATAAATTTCATGGTTTATACTGAGTTCACCTCTATTCCGTATTTACATTATCAGAATTGATATATTCGATATTGTTGACAAATTCCAGCTCTTTAATATTACCGCCCACTCCATTTTTTACGGGTTCATTATTATATCTAATATTCTTAAAGAGAATATTACTGATTGTAGTATTCTCATCGTAACCTTTTAGATATGCAGGATTTGGCCCTTTAGGATAAAATATATTTTCAACGGATACACCATCAATAGAACCTACGCCTGTATTGTCTTTGTCACATATTACAAATCTAAAAGGTGCGTCAATATAGCCGCAGGCACTTAACGATTTTTTGCTAACGCCAGTAACCGCATCTATCCAAAAATTCTTCACTACGATATTGCCACCCCATTTTCCCGTCCCGTACCAATGGTCAAAATTGAATCCACGTTTGCAATTGATAATTCTAAAATCTTCCACCTTAATATTGTACAAATTATCATAAGCCTGCATTCCCGCTTTAAAGCCCGATGAATGTTCCGAATACACAACAAAATCATGAAAATAAACGTCGTGAATAGGATCATTTTTGTACACTTTGCAACATGCCGCATCATCCGCACCCACATAAAAACAATGATTCAGTTCCGTATTGTATCCACCGCACACATCAAATCCGTCATTCCAGTTCCAATCCGTTGCATTTAATATTTTAGTATTTTTTACGGAAACATTATTCGTTTCATCATGAAAGCCAATCGTCCAAATAGTACTTTCATTTATCGTGATGCCGTCTATTTCAATGCCTGACGAGTGATTCGCTATTTTAATACCGCCAATACGTGTGCTTCCCTGCATATCAGTTTTCTTATTATTGTTAGCTGATGTACCGTTGCACCAAATAGTTCCCCTACCATAAATTCTCACATTAGATACATTGTCACCTTCAATCATTCTGGTACTTTTCGCTCCTTCCGACGCAATCCAACTTTTTAATACCGAACCGCCTTGCAAATAAATATTGACATTACTTTTCGCTTGGATCTTACTTAATTTGAATATTCCATTCGGTACGAAAACCGTTCCTCCTCCTGCTTTTGCGGCATCATCAATCGCTTTTTGAAAGACGTGTGTCACATCGTTTTCCCCAGTGTTGTCTGCATTATATTTGGAAGAAGTAATATTGTAAATATTTTTTCCCGAGGTATGAGGAACATCTTTTTCAAGGGAATCAGCCAATATATAAAGCGGGCGATTATTGTTTATATCGACTTGTAGGTAACGAGGATTTGATAGTTTAAATGATAATTGATGATTGGCTACTATAGCTTTCGTCTGATAGGACAACGGTGCTATTTCGTAACTATTAACATTTTCATTTTTATCTTTTATAGCAACGGTAATGTCTCCAGAGAACGAGAATTGTGCATAGTCATAAAACACAGAATCGTGTGCCATGAATTTCCTTACAGGAACTTTATATTCTTTATTGTTTTGAATAATTGTCACGGTATGATTTTCACTTTCCGTAAAACAAGACGGCAACGGATATGTGGCCACCTGCGCCTGGATGGTAATAAATCTTAACACAGACATGCAGGTTAAAAAAAAATATTTCTTACAAAAAGTAAAGCGTTCAGTCATCTATAATAGTATCAAGTATTTGCGAACATGAAGTTTATAGTGCAAAATACAGCTATTCTATTTTGCCTCCTCGCCATATATCTCCCACTCCTTGATAATGTAGCATTTTCCACCTGCTGCACCTGCTCTTCCAGCCAACAAAAGCCTGATATACCTACCTTTTGCGGAGGACGGCAGTTTGGCTATTTCGGTATCTGCTTTTTTGTTAAACTTTATACTATCCACGGTTGTCCAGCTTTTGGCATCTTCCGATACTTGTACAAAATAATTCTGTGCCCAGCCTGCAACTTCCTCAGACTCAAACAAAACCCTTATTTTACTAATATTGTATGTTGCTGCTAAATCGACATAAATCCATTGCGAAAAAGCCTCTGCGGATTGCCATTTGGTTGCAGGATCTCCATCCACTGCATTTTCAGGTTTCCCTGCATCCATTTTTTGCGCAACGACGACTTTTCCGAAAGCAATATTTTTAACCTGTGCATTTATTGTCGGGCTACTGGCAATTATCGATATTGCGACCAATAAGAAATGTCTGATATAGTTATATTTTTTCATGTTTTATTTTTTTACACTGTCTGACAAAGATTTTGTTTTTAATTTCTTCTCAAGTGCATCTTTTGACAAAGAGGTTTTGATGATAATACTTTTGGGTTGATTCGGCAATATGTCGACGAAATTGTCTGAAAACGTTGCTGCAATATCATCTACGGAAATAAATACGCCTCTTGCAAAAGATGTTGTAGACAAAGACAATTCGAAACCTCCACTTATCGCTTTAATTGATTTACTATAAGTAACTGAAGGAAATTGCATCTCTTTTTGTCGCAATAGGAAATAATTATTTTCGTACTTTTTTCCGCTCTTTTCTGTCAAATTAGTTGCGACGACTATATTGTCTTTTGATGTACCTTTTAGCAAATCCTTTATTGGCAATGACAACATTTTTGTACTACTATTTTTAGGCACTTCTATTGTCTTGACGACCTTATTTATTTCCTTTCCGTCAAAAGTGATTATTTTGACACTAAGGTCTGCCTTAAAATCAGCCAAACGGTCAGACACTACATATACCAAAAGTGTATCATCTTTTTGAGTGGAGGACACCAATATATCATCGTAGGCTTTTCTGGTGAAATAATGTTGGGCTTTCCATGTTCCGTAATAATCACGGCTTGCCCATGATGCTACAGGCCAGCAATCGTTAATCTGCCAATATAAACTACCCATGCAGAAAGGCATATTCCTTCGATGCGATTCCATGGCTATCTTCATCGCATCTCCCTGCAATAGTTGGCTCATGTACAACATGGATTCAAAATCTTTTGCTTTGCCATAGTCATACTCCATACAGGTTTCAATCCTTTTGTTAGCCGTGGATCCACCTCTCTGGTGCCACATCATTACTTCAGAATTGATATCCCAATCCCGTTCTTCCGGCGCATATCTTTTTACCGATTCAAAATTGGGAAATGACTGAAACCCATATTCACTAAAGAATCGCGCGCGTACTGTATCAAATACGTTGATGGGCAACATTTTACTCCAAGCAGTCCAATAGTGCATATCACCCATTGCCTGATTGTGCGTTGCCTTCATATCTGTAAAAGGCGATGATGGCAGATAAAATGTACTAGGGTCATATTCCTCGATAGTATTGGGCAACACGACGTGAAACAAATTATAGTATTGATTCCACATAGTATCCGCAAAGGCTGGATTTTTCTGTCTATATTCATCGAGCCAACCTTTAGCATTGTCTCCCCAATGAATCAAGGCTTCCATAATCTCATTATTACCACACCAAATGGCAAGGCTCGCATGGTTTCGAAGTCTTCGGATATTGTCAATGGCTTCCTGACGAATATTTTCCATGAAAGCACCTTCTGCAGGATAAGTTTTGCAGGCAAACATAAAATCCTGCCAAACCAAGATACCGTGCTCATCACATAAATCGTAGAAATAATTATCTTCGTAAATGCCACCCCCCCACACTCTCAGCATATTCATGTGCGTATTTGCTGCATCCAAAATCGTCTGCCGATAGGTCTCTTTGGCAATGCGGGGAAGGAAAATATCACAGGGGATAAAATTTGCGCCTTTGGCAAAAACGGGAATACCATTTACCTCAAAATGAAAATCCATCCCCAAAGAATCCGGTTGTCTTACAACCTTTATAGATCGGATACCTATTTTTTCCGAATGGGAATCTTCTTCTTTGCCATCAGACAATAATTGTATTTTTAAATTATAAAGATGCGGTTCTCCCAAACCATTGCTCCACCATAGTTTTGGATTTTTCATCACGAAATCTACCTTCACTTTTGTCAGCCCTTTTTGCAAATCAATATTGCTTTCTCCCAACAGACGATTGTTACTATCATCGAAAATCTGTACTTTTTTATTCAGTCTATTTTCCGAAGAAATAACTTCCACTATAGCATTGATTGTTGCGCTTTTGGAAGAAACATCATGTTGCACGATCTGTACATTTTCAATTCTGGAATTGTCCCAACCTTCCAATACTATTGGCCGCCAAATGCCGGAAGTAACTATGCGTGGACCCCAATCCCAACCAAAATGATATCCTGCCTTGCGAACATAAGGACTTAATTTTTTGTCGAAAACTCCACCTATTTGCGAAAGGTCACTTGCGTCCGTCCCTTTGTATTTGATAGCAGAACTATCGCAAATCTCCATTGTCCTTTTGATGGGAGAATGCAGATATACGCGCAATGTATTTTCGGAATTTGTTATTAAGTCTTTGACACTTAGTTTCCATTCTCGAAACATATTGTCGGCTTCCAAAACCTTTTTGCCATTTAGGTAGACATCCGCATAAGTATCCAATCCGTAAAAAGTAAGATTGATATTTTGCTTATTGAGAATTTCCTTAGGTACAGTGAATGTGGTTTCATAAATCCAGTCTTCTTTGTCCACCCATTGTACCGCCCGTTCATTAAGTCGGAAATAAGGATCCTCAATAATTTTGTTCTGTATAAGATCAGTATGTATAGTTCCGGGAACACTTGCTGCATACCAATTTTTTTGATTAGCATTCCTAAATTTCCATCCATTATTGATTTCAATTTTTATAGGAAGAGCCAAAATGGAAATGGTTTTACACAACAACAAACTAAAAAGAAAGAATCTACGCATAATCATTATTTGTCAAAAATTAGTAACCATCATTCTGGGTTAGATTGATATTAAGGTCTCTTTGTGTTTGCGGAATAGGAAACCAAATTTTATATTCTTTCCAATTGGCTTTAAGCAATTTTGCACTAGCATTGCTTCCCGCAGCAGCTACATCTGGAAGCGCTGCTATTACAGAAGTTAATTTACCAAATCTTATCAAATCAATTCTTCTCTTACTTTCAAAACATAGTTCTCTTCTACGTTCATTGAGTAAATCATCAATGAAACTAACATTGTAATAAGCAGACGTAAGGGTGCTAACGTTGGATCCTGTTCCCAATGCTCTTGTTCTTACCTTGAGCAACATGGAACGAGCGGTCGTATCATCACCTGAGAAGTATAGCGCTTCCGCGTATTGGAGTATTATGTCCGCAAAGCGCAGCAATGGTATAGAAACGCCACTTCTCTGTACCGTAAGGGCTCTACTGGCATTCGGTGCAGAATTTCGGTATTTGCCGGGTATTTGAGTAGACGTACTTGCTACGGCTGGAACTAGATAGGACACTCCGTCGATTGTTTCTGTAGTAGAAGTGGCAGAATAGTTTCCTGTGATATTCTGCTTCCTGCGAATATCGACGTTTCCGGTACTTTCATATGTACTATAGGCTGTCAGCGTATTCCTATACAATGCATATGATCCTCCATAGGAACTGCCGCCGGGAGAAAAGATAAGCGTGCTTTGTGGATACTCATCCGTTGCAGTTGTAGCATACTCAACAGTAAGCAAACATTCCTGTTGTTGGTAAGACTTCGTTGTTTCCCTAAACAAGTATGAATAGTTAGGAATCAAAACATATCCACTGTTTTGATATACATCCTGCAACAATGTTTTGGCACTATCCGTAGCCACAGATTCATTTACCCAACCAAAGCTGTTCAAAGTCTGGTCAAGCGTATTGCCAACGTTGTAACGTTTGCATGCGGAGAGATAATTATAGACTACACCAAGATAGCCTTCAGCCGTCCACTTATTGGCTGCTCCTGCTGTAGCGGCTCTATTGGGAAGTACACTATAAGCATATTGTAAGTCTGGAATAATTACCTGATTATATACCGCTTGTAGGCTCTGTCTGGGGGCTGTGCCATCAGATGAGGACGTAGTATTGATAGGGACTCCGCCAAATAATTCCGCAAGATGTATATAGAAAAATGCTCGTAGGAAACGGGCCTCACCGACTATCTGAACTAACCTGCTTGCATCAGTGCTATCAAAAGATACTTCCTTAGACTTGTCTATGACATAATTACATCTCATAATACCGGCAAAGTAGGCTTGCCACAAAGACAAAATACCTGTATTGGTTGCGATATATGATCCATCTCCAAAAGCCGTATAGTCATTCGTTCCTGGACTGGACGAGAGTACCATTTCATCGTTACCACCACTTAGCATATACTGTAGACCGTATAGGTAAGTGCCGTTTCCAACACTTGTTCCTCCTATAGTAGAGGTGCCAATAGCGTCATAACATCCTGTGACAGCGTTTTGGAAATCCGTAATGCTTTTGTAATAATTCTCCGGAGAAGTAAATGAATAGGGTGCTTTATCCAAAAACGAAGATTTTTCGCAGGAGGTCAACAAGACTGCTCCGAACAATATTGGTAAGAGGATTTTATAGGATATTTTTTTCATCATATTATATTTGAATGATAGATAATCGTTAGAATGTTACATCAATGCCAAATGTGTAAGTGCGTGCTCTTGGATAGGACATCCTGTCGTAGCCGGGCAATAGGTTAGTGGATGATCTTACATCGGGATCCATGCCTCTATATTTTGTCCATACATGTAGGTTGTCCAC
>JAATFC010000052.1 GCA_015655435.1 Chitinophagales bacterium
GAAAAAAGAAATGTTTATTATGCCGGAAGCCCTTTGGCATATAGCTTTTCGGAGGCTGGTCAGATTAAAAGTGTTTACATCGTTGATGTGAAACCTAATGAAAATGCGGTTGTAAAATCCATTTCTTTGAAAAATGGGAAAAAATTACAAAGGAAAAGTTTTGCCAATGTTGAAGACGCATTGGTTTGGCTGGCGGACAACCAAGATTCTTTAGTCGAACTCACCATGCAGACTGATCGATTTCTTTCTGCTGAAGACAGGAAAAGACTTATGAAAACTCATGATGGAATCATCGCCATCATACCGGAAATAACAGATATGGAAAGCAACGTAGAAGCTAAAAGTAATATAGATCTTTCGCAGAATGTCGAAGCATTGTTCCGTCAATATTTCAA
Source organism: Chitinophagales bacterium (assembly GCA_015655435.1). Classification (GTDB taxonomy): domain Bacteria; phylum Bacteroidota; class Bacteroidia; order Chitinophagales; family Chitinophagaceae; genus Rhizosphaericola. Next base: position 396 of record JAATFC010000052.1, read on the forward strand.
ATACAAAAAAGGGCAGCACATCATCAGCGACGAACTCATGGAACTATTCAAGGAAATACAATCAGGGGAATCTTAGTGTACTAGCAGTACAATAGACTCTGAGTAACGGCCTTATTGAATGAACGTTAAGAAAATCAGTGAAATAAGTCGATAGAAATAAAAACTGTTTGAGCAAAGCGAGTTTTTTTATTTCCGGCTTATGAGTTGATTTTTAGTTGATTCAATACAGCCTTGATCTTTTGGTTCTTTTCTATCAAGAGAAAAGAACATTGTTTATTGAGGCATGAACTTTCTATTTCTTAAACGCAAAATAAACAGCTCCGAAAATACAGACCAGACTTGCGAGATATCGCCAATGCAATGGTTCTTTCAATACGATGACAGCGAAAACGGTGAATATAATCAGGCTGATGATTTCCTGCGCAATCTTCAACTGAAATCCGTTCCATCCCGCCAGAAAGCCTGTGCGATTTGCCGGAACAGTCAGGCAATATTCAAAAAAAGCAATCCCCCAACTGATGAGAATGACTTTCCAATAAGGCATTCCGGTTGCTTTTAAATGCCAGTACCAAGCTGTCGTCATGAATATATTGCTGCAAACCAATAGGATAATTGTTTTCATCCGAGATAATTTTTCACAAGATTACTTATTTCGGTTCAATTTTTAAATAAGAAGAAAAGTTGTAATTATATTCGCTTACATGGACACGATCAATGACGTGCATTTACAGTTTGCGAGTTATTTCCACGACAGGGAGATTGCGCCGTACTTGTATTTACTTTCACAAAAAATGGAGGAGGGAAGCGATTGCCTTTACCTACCGGAAATAAAAGAGATTCGTAAGGAAAGTTTTCCTTTTGATTTGGGTAAGTATGATATGTCCGGACTAGAGAAAAGTGACTTAGTCGCAAGTGGTGACACTATATTGGACAAGCCTTTTGTATTGGACAAAGACAGATTGTATTTGCAACGTTATTTTCGTTATGAAGTTGGATTGATAAATAAAATAAAGGAATTAGTGTTATTGGGTAATGAAAAATTATCCGAACGAATATCTCAATTATTAGCACTAAAGGATCACTTGGAAAAATTATTCCCGTCCAATTCAGAGGATGTCAACTGGCAAAAAGTAGCTGCCTGTTTTGCATTGCTGAATGGCTTTACGATAATTACGGGTGGTCCCGGAACAGGAAAAACGACAACCGTTTCAAGGATATTGGAACTATTGTTATTGCAACATCCTCATGCAAAAATAGCACTGGCTGCACCAACCGGAAAGGCTGCAGCACGCATGACAGAGAGTTTGCGTAATGTGGCAGGTAGTTTGAGCGAGAACGTACAGGATAAATTTGCGTCCTTAAAACCTTCCACTATACACCGACTATTGGGGACTATAAAGAATTCTATTTATTTCAAACACAATGCAGGCAATCCACTGCCGTATGATATTGTTATAGTGGACGAATGCTCAATGATTGATATTGCTCTGTTTGCTAAACTATTGGATGCTGTTGGTGTGGGAACTAGGTTGATATTATTGGGAGACAAAGACCAGTTGTCGTCTGTCGAAGTGGGAAGTTTGTTTGGAGATTTTTGTAAAACAGTTACTCAACTGAATAATTTTTCTTCGCAAAAACTAGAAACAGTCAATACTATATTGGACTATAATATACCGTCTGACAATTTGCAAAATGATTTTTTACGAGACAATATTATTGAGCTAAAGGAAAGCCGGCGCTTTGACAAAAACAAAGGAATTGGCAAGTTGGCAGATGCCGTTATTCAGAACAAACAAGAAGATTTGCAGACGTTGATGGCGGACGGAAGTCATGACCAGCTTGCATTTGACCATGATTATTCCGCATCCGTATGGAAAGAATTTGCCAAAGATTATATTGAATATATTGAGGAATCTGATATTAAAAAGGCATTGTATCTTTTTGATAAACAAAGAATACTATGTGCCGTGCGAGAAGGCGAACATGGAACATATAGTATGAACCAAAAAATAGAAGATTATCTGGATAGTTTGCATAAACTCCAAAGGAAAGATACATACTATGAAAACCGCCCTATCATGGTATTGGAAAACAACTATGAGCTAGGGCTATACAACGGCGATATTGGACTATTAAGAAAAGACGAAGATGGTATAATCAAAGCCTGGTTTCTGGACAACGACAATAAGGAATCCGGACTGAAATCTGTATTGCCGGGACTTATGACAAAAATGGAAACGGTGTTTGCCATGACGATACACAAAAGTCAGGGTTCAGAATTTAATAAAGTAATGGTGATATTGCCCGACTATAACCGTTACGAACATCTGTTGACGAGAGAGATTTTGTATACGGCGATTACGCGTGCCAAGGATTTTGTATGTGTTGTCGCTAGTATGCAAACTATATTGGAATCCGTTCAACACCAAGTACAGCGTAGTTCCGGCGTTTCGGTTCGGCTCTAACGTAGTTTCGATGCTCGGAACTGAACAGGAGTCTGTTTGGTATTTCTTTTGAAAAAACGATTGAAATATGACGGGTCGTTGAAACCAAGATTATAGCTGATTTCCTTTACGGTCATGGCAGAAGAGGAGAGAAGTATTTTACTTTCGGTCAACAGCCTTTCTTCAATAATATCGTGTACCGATTGTCCTGTATTGTTCTTCACAATATCGTTTAGCCGTCGAGGTTGGATATTGAGCTGCTCTGCATAATATGTGACATGCGGCATCGAACGAAAATTTTCCTCTATCGACAGTTTTAGTTTCCGGATAATTTCTTTGACTTCATTGGCTTCCGGCTGTTTTTTTTGTGCATGGAAAAGTTTGTTTGCCTTTAACAACAACAAGGAAATAAAGTGCGAAAAAATGTCCTCGTCCGAACCTTTATTGGACAATTCCAAACGTATCAATCCAAAGACGGATTCGAAAAAAGTTTTTGCATTGCCCGTCAAGTCCACATAGGGTTTTTCGCCCGTCAGGTCCATCATCCCAAAATATTCTTCCAGTGGATGGTATTTCAAAAAGAGCTTGTACACCATATCGCTAAACAGCAAAAGCCAGCCATCTCTGTCAAAGTCCAACATGGAATGCACCTGTCCCGGATGCAGGAAGAATACGCGGTCGGTGAGCATCTCGTATTCATTGCCGTCAATAAGCTGACTGCCATGCCCGCGCGTAATCCACATCAGGGTATAATGGTCGTGACGATGCGGCGTTTTGGACAAGCTATGAACGTACCTGTCCATACTTATCAGTTGAAGAGAACTGTTGTTGAGCAATAACTGTTTTGGTAACGGACTCTTTTTGATATTGTTCTGTTTAAGGTTAATAATATTACCGTTTGTGTTGGAACAACCATGGTATCAAATCCTTTTCCTGAAAGGCTTTCAGCCAACTGTCATGCCCGACTCCCGGATATTCTGTATATTTTACTTCTCTTTTTTCCAATTGCAGCATGGATACGACTTGTCTTGCATAATCGACAGAAACAATCGGGTCGTCCGCACCGTGGAAAATCCATATTGGCGTTTTGCCCATTTTCTGTTTCAGCGTAAGGACATTGGTACCTCCGCATATCACGAACGCTGCTGTAATCGGAACGGGTTTCCTGATGAGCATTTCATATGTGCCCATGCCGCCCATTGACAAGCCGCCAATATAGACCTTGTTTTTGTCAATAAATTTTTCGGACTGCCATTTTTTTGTCAAAGAAATCAATAGCCGCATGGCTGACGTGGGTGCGCTTTCCGGATAGAATATAATCTCGCGTTTACTTCCGAAATAATTGCCCGGTGTGGTTTTTATTTTTGCCCAGGAAGAGCTGTCTGGACATTGCGGCGCAATGATGATGGAGGGGTTTTGTTTTTCGATGGATTCAAAAAAAGGAACAACGTATTTTAGTTGTTTAGTATTGTCGCTTCCTTTTTCTCCCGAACCGTGCAGGTAGATGACTAATGGATAGGATTTTTTTTCGTCAAAATTTTCGGGGAAAAGTATGCGGTAGCGCAAAGTGTCGCTTCCTTCAATGAGTGAATCCCTTTTGAAACTGGAAAGGCTGTCCTGTCCAAATCCTATGAATGCCAATAGGCAAAACAGGAGGGAAAATATTGTACGCTTCATGTGATAAAGTTTCGTTTGAAAAATAATGGGTTCAAATATCCTCAAATATTTGGTACGATAAGGTTAGAAGAAAATTAAAAAGTGGCGACAATACCGATTCGCAGATTATCTTTGGACAGCTATGAGTGCATTACATTTAAAAGACAAATGGATATTGGTAACGGGCGCATCTTCGGGCCTGACGCGCCGCCGGTC
>JAATFC010000016.1 GCA_015655435.1 Chitinophagales bacterium
GGATGGAAGATGTTTGACGGTAATCGATACCAATATAGATTCTTCGTAGGGATATTGGATTTGAATAAGTGGTCATGCCAAGAATCGAACTTGGATCTGGAGCTTCGGAAACTCTTATACTATCCATTGTACTACACGACCGTAAAGTGCGGGCAAATGTAAAGCAATATTTCGATAAGAATCAATTCGCATTATGGCTAAATTGCTAAAAAAATTATTTCAAGAAACCCATAAACTAAAAAAATTAGTATATTGCGTGCTATAATGTATTCAATATGAGCAGTTACGCAGGAAAAAACCTTAGGTATCTACGCAAACTACGCGGATGGACACAGGACCAGTTTGCCAATAAATTGTTGATAAAACGTTCATTATTGGGAGCTTATGAAGAAGAAAGAGCCGAACCGAGGTTGGATGTACTGGAACAGATTGCTAAAATTTTTAAACTGAGCCTAGACGACCTTCTTTTGAAGGATCTCAGCATTCCCAATGGAGGAGGTTCGTATATTGACAGACGCCGCGCAATGAAACTTAGTGCGGATACCAATTCCGAAATACCTTTCGTACCAATAAAAGCTGCGGCAGGATATTTGGCGGGATATGGTGATCCCGAATTTGTGGAAGAGCTGAATTCTTTTACGTTGCCTATGCTTGCTCCGGGTGACTACCGCGATTTTGAAATTACGGGCGACAGTATGCTGCCAACGCCTAGCGGTAGTATTGTCGTTGGAGAACGTGTGGAAAATATCGACGATGTCAAAAACCACAACCCTTATATCGTTGTCAGCAAAAACGGTGGAATCGTATTCAAACGAATACAGAGAAACAACCGTAACAAGGAATCCATAACATTGGTTAGCGACAATACACTGTTCGAACCCTACCCTATCAGTTTAGCTGAAGTAGTGGAGCTTTGGAGTGCCAAGATGATTATGACAAAAGTTGCATCACAACAACGTTGGGATGTCGACCAGCTTGCAGGAATGGTAAGTTCCCTGCAAGACCAGGTTGCATCCTTGCGTAAAAAAGTAAAGTAAGCCTTATACTAGATTGATTTTTATAGAATTATTTTTTTGACGAAAGGAAAATTAATTCAAACCCACTATGGATTTAAAATCTGTATTGGGCTTTTTGTTTTTATATAAAATACATTTGATAACCGTCGGCTTTTCGCTTTTTCCAGCCCATTGCTTGCCTATTGGTTGGGAAACATTAATTTTGCAGTCTTAAAATCAAAAAGAGTACATGTTCAATAGCTTAAGTGAGCGTTTGGAGTCTGCGTTCAAAAACCTCAAAGGAGAAGCGCATATATCCGAACTTAATATTGCCAATACCATCAAAGATATTCGTCGTGCATTGTTGGAAGCCGACGTGAACTATAAGATTGCGAAAGAATTTACCGACAAAGTAAAAGAAGAAGCATTAGGTTCGAAAGTATTGAACGCGGTCAGCCCTGGTCAACAAATGGTCAAAATCGTTCAAGACCAATTAACGGAGTTGATGGGCGGTACAGAATCCGAGTTCAACATCAACGGTAAGCCTGCAATTGTATTGATTGCCGGTCTGCAAGGTAGCGGTAAGACAACTTTCAGCGGTAAACTTGCCAACTTTCTCAAAACCAAAAAAGGAAAAGCGGTATTGCTGGTTGCGGATGACATCTATCGTCCTGCCGCCATCGACCAATTGAAAGTATTAGGAGAACAAGTCAATGTAGAGGTCTATAGCGAACCTGAAAACAAAGATGCAGTTGCCATTGCACAAAACGCGATTGCATACGCAAAGGAAAAAGGCAAAAACATGGTCATCATAGATACGGCTGGTCGTCTGGCTGTTGACGAGCAGATGATGACCGAGGTTACCAATATCAAAAAAGCTGTCAACCCAACCGAAATCTTGTTTGTCGTGGATTCCATGACAGGTCAGGATGCGGTCAATACAGCAAAAACATTCAATGACCGACTGGATTTTTCGGGTGTTGTCTTGACTAAGTTGGATGGTGATACACGCGGTGGTGCTGCATTGACTATCAAATACACGGTTCAAAAACCGATTAAGTTCGTCAGTTCTGGTGAGAAGATGGAAACATTGGACGTTTTCTATCCGGAACGTATGGCGCAGCGTATATTGGGCATGGGTGACATTGCGTCCCTCGTAGAAAAAGCGCAGGAGCAATACGACGAAGAGCAGGCCAAAAAACTAGAAAAGAAAATCCGTCGCAACGCTTTTGATTTTCAGGATTTCCTGGATCAATTGCAGCAAATCAAGCGCATGGGTAACCTGAAAGACTTGATGGGTATGATTCCTGGCGTGGGCAAGGCTATCAAAGATATTGATATCAGTGACGATGCTTTCAAGGGTATTGAGGCCATCATCCACTCCATGACACCATTTGAAAGAGCCAATCCGGACAGCATTGACACTAATCGACGCAAACGCATTGCGAAAGGTTCAGGCAAACAGATGACAGACATCAACGGATTTATGAAACAGTTCGAGCAGATGCGTCAGATGATGAAAATGATGAACAAAATGCCAATGGGCATGATGAAAAGATTCACAGGAATGTAATATATCGTTACCGTAAAATTTCCGAACTTTCCTTTTTAATAAGAACAACATGATTCAAAGAATACAGTCTGTCTGGCTTTTGTTGGCGGCAATATTTGCTGTCGTTTCCTTGCAGCAACCATTTTTTACCGGAAGTGTATTGGGACAACCAGCGAGCGAGCTTAGAGGTAGCCAGGACATATTTCTATTGATATTGACTATTGTGGTCGCGGCCGTTTCTTTTGTTTCCATTTTTATGTTTAAAAATAGAAACAAGCAAATTTGGATTGTCGTTTTTGACTTAGTCATGAGTATCTTCCTAATTGCGGTTTATTTTATGAAAACAAAAAGCATGTTGGGCAATGTTTCGATTCAGGCGATTTTCGTATTAATCATTCCGATATTCCTGCTTTTTGCAATACGCGGTATTGCTAGAGACAAAAAACTTATCAAAAGCGTAGATAGATTAAGAAGTTAATATACCAACAAAAGGCAGTTTTCACTGCCTTTTGTTTTACCATCATATTGTATTTTATTTACCCATATTTATTCTTCTAAATGAAAAAGTTATTACTCGTTATCGCAGCATTTTGTTCGTTTCAGTATTGCTTTGCATACGGTACGACCGGACACAGAGTCGTTGCAGAAATAGCACAGCGACATCTCTCCCGCCACGCCAAAAAAGAACTTAAGAAACTTATTGGCGACCAACAATTGGCATTCTGGGCTAACTGGCCTGATTTCATCAAGTCCGACACAACAGGAAAATGGAAAAGTGCATCCAAATGGCATTATGTAGACCTGCCCGGCGGTTTGTCAAAAGAACAATTCGTGACCGACCTGAAAGGCTTGTCAGGCGAAAATCTCTACACACAGATTCCTGCTATGGAAGCGCAATTGAAGGACAAATCCCTGTCTTTGGAACAACGCCAAACTGCACTGTATTTTCTGATACATCTGGTAGGTGACCTACACCAACCGTTGCACGTCGGACGTGACGAAGATCAAGGTGGTAATAAAATCAAGGTAAGCTGGTTCGGAAAACCGACCAATCTGCATGCGGTATGGGATGAATCGTTGGTTGATTATCAGCAATACAGTTATATGGAATATGCCACCGTATTGGACATCGTTGACAAAAATCAGGAAAAATCATGGATCGAAAGTCCGCTTGAAGACTGGTTTTACGAATCACATGTACTTTCCGATAAAGTGTATGACAAAACGCCTGACGGTTCTAAATTAAGTTATGGATATAACTATTTATTTGTCAATGACCTGAACGAGGAACTTGCGAAAGGTGGTCTGCGGCTGGCAAAAATACTGAACGAGATATTGTAAGATATATTTCCAAAATATGTTTAAAAAAACCTGACAATAAATTATTGTCAGGTTTTTTGTTTTCCCGATATCGACAATGTTTTTCCCGATTCCGTAAACAAGTCATTTTAACACTTCTATAACTTCGCGGCTCATTGAACAAAATCAATTGTTATAAATAACCAAAAATGACCAAAAGAAACATTCTTTCAAAAATCTGTTTATTGCTTCTCGCAATATGCACATTTGCTAACCAGCATTCGATTGCCCAAACCAAACAAACCGGAGTAATCAATGGTAAAGTATTGAACGCGGACAAACAACCAGAAGAAAACGTAATCTTAGTATTGGAGCCATTGGGCAAAGAAACAAGAACAGATGATGGAGGTAATTTTCAGTTTAGAAACATTCCTTACGGCACCTATAAGATTGCCGTAAAATCATTGGGCGTACAAGCTAAGTCCATTTCTTTTGAGGTGAATACTCCACAAACCACGGTTGAAACAATCAATCTGGAAGAAAAAGCAATGGAACTTGATAAGGTCATTGTGTCATCCTCTTTCAGCCACGTTAACAAAAATAGTGAGCAGGTAGCGAGAATGCCGATGTCCTATATTGAAAACCCTCAGAACTATGCGGTTATACCTAAAGATGTACTTCAAAATCAGTTGGTAACTACTACAGAACAAGCCTTGCTTAACATTCCGGGCGTAAGCAATATGTCTGTTGCCGGAGGAAGTGGAGGGTCTACGTTACAATTCATGTCCCGTGGTTTTTCCAATGGTTCTATCATGTATAGAGATGGTGTTAGTACAGGTTATGTTTCTTTAACTGACTTATTCAATATTGAAAGAATAGAAGCCATTAAAGGACCTTCTGCAACTTTGTTTGGCGGTAACCAAGGGGCATCATACGGAGGCGTGTTCAACCTTACAACTAAAAGGCCATTGGAAGTAAGACGTGGTGAGGTTTCCTATACTACGGGTAGCTTCGAGTTGTCAAGAACAACATTGGACTATAATACGCCTTTGAATGAAGACAAAACAGCATTACTTCGTCTGAACGGAATGTTTGACAGTAGAAATACATTCCAACAGATTTCACAAAAAAATGTTGGTTTCGCTCCGTCCTTATTGGTAAAAGCTAATGATAGGCTGACATTACATTTTGATGGCTATTACTACAATAGTGTGCGTCCGATCATCCTTTTCGGCTTCTCACCTCCTCCCGGTGGTTCTACAGCCAATAGCGATTATGCAGGGAACATAAAGGACTTGCATTTAAATCCTAGCAATGCTTATGTCAACCCGGACTTCAATAGTGTGCAGCAAACTTGGTCTGTTACTGCAAGAGCGGACTACAAACTGTCCGACCAATGGACATCCCAGACAAATTATGCTCTAGCGAGAAGCAACAATCAAACTTACTATATTTCATTGTCGGCCAACAAGAAGACAACAACTGACACTGCCGTAATAACAAGAAGTGTGCTCTATATGCCATACAGCCAACTGTACACACAACAGTTCCAACAGAATTTCATAGGTGATTTCAAGATTGGAACTATGCGCAACAGATTATTGATAGGTTTGGACTATTTTAGAACAAACGTTGGACAGTCCAGAGGCTCGATACCTTATGACAATATCCTAGAAACGGCAAATGATGCGCAGAAAATGTTGCGAAAAGCAAGAGTGGACAGTATTTCTGTAAAAACTGCATTTAGTGCAAGCAGAAGCATCCAAAACAGTTATGGTGCTTACGTTTCAGAAGTATTGAACCTTACGGAAAGATTGTTGGTGATGGCAAGCGTACGTATTAACAGATATGTAGCTCTTGGTTCAAATCCGGTATCTAAATACCAACAGACTTCTTATTCTCCTAAGTTGGGAATCTCTTATGAAATCATCCAGAATGCGTTGTCTCTGTATGCCAACTATAACAATGGTTACAACAATACCACTGCACAGGATTCTGTTGGTAATTTCCTGAAACCAGAATATGCAAACCAAATGGAAGGCGGTTTCAAATTTGATGTGTTCCAACATCGATTGACAGGTACGGTAAGTTACTATGATATCAAGGTAAAAAACAAAGTTAGAAGTGTTACATCATCCACAGGAAATACATACTCAATTCAAGACGGGAAAGTTAGAAGCCGTGGTATAGACGTAGATATATTGGCTAACCCTATTCCTGGATTAAACATAGCTATGGGTTACGGCTACAACAATATCCGTTACACAGAATTGTGGACAACCGTCAGTGGAAAACTAACTAATCTTGCCAATAACAGAGTCGAAGCCGCGCCGCGCCATGCAGGAAATATCTGGGCAAACTATGGATTTACATCGGGTTCTCTTAAAGGTTTTGGTTTGGGAGCTGGTGGAAATGGACAGAGTAGTTCGTTTACCAATAATGTCAATACTATAACTTTGGATGGTTACACTGTGTTTGGTGCAAGTGTTTTCTATGATGCCACCAAATTCAGACTCACAGCCAAAATAGACAATATTGCAAATAAGAAATATTATACATATAATGCTTGGTTGAATGCAGGGCCTACAAGAATGCTGTCTTTTAACTTGACCTATCGATTCTAGTATTATTTCTTTTTTCGAGATACTTTTTTACAGCACGACCCAATTGGGTTGTGCTACTATATTTTTAAGATTATGAGCAAAACGAAATCAAAAAAGTCGTTGTTTAGTCGTGTTAATGCCTGGCTGCACCTGTGGCTGGGCATTTTTGCCGGAATAGTCCTAGTGTTCGTCGCACTTACAGGTACAGTGATAGTATATTGTGACGAAATAATCGAATGGTCTGCCGGAAAAGCTAGATATGTAGAAGTAACGGGAGCTCAAAAAATGCCAGTGGAAACGGTCATAGCTAAGCTCAAAAAAGAAATACCGAAAGCCAAAATGTCGGAAGTGACCGCGTACAAAGACCCAACAAGATCACTACGGTTAAGGGCTTTCACAAAAGGGGCGGGACTATCATTCATCTACGTCAATCCTTACAATGGAAAAGTCCTGAAAAACGATGCGACAGCCAACTTCTTTTATATCATGGCACACCTGCACGCTTCCTTAATGTGGCATGGAGTTGGAAGCTGGATTGTGGATATTGCAACCATCATTTTCCTTATCGAACTAATATCAGGAATCATACTCTGGTGGCCCAAGAAGTGGAACAAACATACAAGGGATGCCAGTTTCAAAATCAAATGGAAAGCCAAGGCACAACGTGTCAACTATGACCTCCACAATGTATTAGGGTTCTATTCTTCCATATTGGCACTCATACTAACCCTCACAGGGCTAATCATAGCATTTGAACCAGTAGCGTCCACTACCGCAAAAATATTTGGAGGTGACATTGAAACAAAATGGCAGAAGTCCATGCCCAAAGCGGATTTTACCAAAACACCTATGGCAATAAACACCGTTTGTGAAAAAGAGTTTTCGAAATTTCCTACACAGAAGATTGCGACAATGTGGGTTTACAATCTGGACTCATCTGGATTCTACACTGTTACCTCCACCACTAAAGTCGGGCTCAAAAGTGCAGAAAATGCACATATTTCCCTATTGGACAAATATAGTGGGCAGGATCTGCGTATACCACCTGCGAGCTTAAAAGCCGAATATATCGAAAACAATATCTGGCAACTACACATGGGAACATGGATGGGACAACTAGGTAAATTCGTCACTTTCTTTTGCGGACTTATCTGCACGTCCCTACCTATTACGGGATTTCTGATATGGTGGTTGAAAGGTCGAAAGAAAAAGAAAAAAAGAGTTCCTGCTGTAGCGTAAATAAGTCATTGCCTATAAGCTGTTAAAGATTATCATAAAAACCTCCGCCTTTTAGGTGGAGGTTTTTATGTTGAAAAAAATGCCTCATTCTAAGGGAGTGTCTTATCAAAAAAACTTTTTCCAACCTATTCAATATTCATATTCCTTTTGGATACGACAAAGCGAATTTTGGACACATCTACTTACTAAATACATACGAATTTTACATCCACAAAAAAATGCATAAAATGAAAGTATTTGTAACAGGA
>JAATFC010000079.1 GCA_015655435.1 Chitinophagales bacterium
ATCGTCCCCTTTGGTCAATACTCCGGATTTGGTGTCAAAATATTTGTCGGGACTATTTTTGTCTTTGGGTTTGCAGTTGCACATCATCACACCTGCCATCATCCCCACGGCGATAAAAGAAAATTTGTTCACGATGAGAGTTTCAAGAAATTTAAGGAGCAAAATAACATAAATGCTTGCACAATAACCAATATTACATCAATATTAATTATGTAAACCAATGATTAAGAAAAATTTAGAAAATCTTAAAAATTGACGATATGTATGTTTCTACAAGAAAATGGCGTATTTATGTAATACGTAAATTATCATAGTAAGTAAAAACATTGGGCGATGGCGATTGTATTATTTGACACCGAAGAAAGAAAGGGCTTGTATCCGTTTACATACACGCATGCGGTTGCCGACATCAGGTTGGGAATATTGACCAGAAGGGAATATTGGGAAGAAGTGTCCAAACAAAAAGTCTATGTTGCAACGGAAGGATATTTACGTCCGCTTTATGAAAACATTCCGGAGGGAACGCATCTGTTTGTCAATGCGCTCGTATTGCCCAATATGACGATGTTGAAGCGAATATTGCTGCTTTCTCCGGGTCGTGGGCTCGTCGATGAGGACAAGCAGTTGGTCGCCTTCAGCGGCACTTATGAAGACTATAAAAAACATATAAGCGAAAAAGAACCGTCCAATACAACGGAACTCAATTCCGTACGCAAACTGAAACAAGCCTGGGAGCTTTTTCAGTTAAATGACGAATTTTTACGCATACATTTTGAGTTGCTGACGCATAAAAGAAAATCAGCCAAAATCTCCAAAACCAACAACATTATTGGCAAAGCTGAGAATATATTTTTGGAAGAAGGTGTGACGATGGAGTTTGCGACTATCAACGCAACTTCCGGACCTGTTTATATTGGTAAAAATGCAGTAGTGATGGAAGGCGCGCTCATTCGCGGACCATTTGCCATGCTGAAAAATTCGGTATTGAAACTTGGCGCAAAAGTATATGGCGCAACGACTTTGGGCCCCTATTGTACGGGCGGTGGGGAAATTAAGAATTCTATATTGATGGGCTATAGCAACAAGGCGCATGACGGTTATCTCGGCGATTCCGTTATAGGCTATTGGTGCAATCTTGGCGGTGGAACGACCAACAGCAATATCAAAAATACAGCAGGCGGGATTGACATGTGGGACATGAATACCGACAAGACATTGTCCGTAGGCATCAAAGGCGGAGCAATTATTGGCGATTATACGCGTACGGCTATTAATAGCAGTATCAATACGGGTAGCGTTTTTGGCATCAGTGGCAACATTTTCGGTAATGGATTTTTACCTAAAAAAATTCCCAATTTCGTGTGGGGAGACAAAAAGAAAAACAGTTACGAGTACGAAAAAGCGATTCAAGACATTGACCGATGGATGGCCCTGAAAGGAAAAAGGCTCAAACAGGAGGAAATAAGCGTACTGAATTATATATTTGAACATTCCTAAAGTAAACTATACACATTTTTATGCGAAATCAAATTGCGGCTGCAAACTGGAAGATGTATCTCACATGGCAACAAGGACAAGAACTGTTGGAGTCATTGGCTTCCCAGATTCCGGCATTGAATGGCAACCATCAAGTAATCATCGCCGTTCCGTTTCCTTACCTGACAGGTTCACTGGAAAAAACAGCAGGAAAAAAGAATGTTTTCATCGCTGCGCAAAATATTTCCGACAAGAAATCGGGAGCATATACGGGTGAAGTTTCCGGCGAGATGCTGGCTTCCATTGGTATACCGTACGTATTGGTTGGGCATTCCGAACGCCGCGAATATTACCACGAAGACAATGCTATATTGGCGGCAAAGCTAGACCGTGCCTTGGAAAACGGCATCAAGCCGATTTTCTGCTGTGGCGAACCGTTGGAAATCCGTGAACAGGAAACGCAAAATGCTTTTGTGGAAACACAATTGAAAGAATCCCTGTTTCACCTTTCTGCTGAACAGTTGGAAAATGTAGTTATCGCCTACGAACCAATATGGGCTATCGGAACTGGAAAGACCGCAACTTCCCAACAAGCAGAAGACATCCAAAAACATATCCGTTCCGTCGTCGCTACTCAATACGGTGAAGCTGTTGCGGACAAGGTTTCTATATTGTATGGCGGTAGCGTCAAGGCTGCCAATGCCGTAGAAATATTCTCCCAACCCGACGTTGACGGCGGTTTGGTTGGTGGAGCATCATTGAATGCGGACGAGTTTTTGGCGATTATCAAGGCATTGCAATAAAATAAGGTATAAAAATATGGCAATCTTTTTATAGAATGGACTCATCTCCAATGTATTTTGAGATGAGTTCAATCGTATTTTTTGTGCCGGCTTTTTTGAGGATATTTTTTCGGTGATTTTTGACTGTATCGACGGATATAAATAATTTTTCCGCAATTATCTTAGAGGTATCGCCTTTCCCGATCATTCGGATAATCTGTTTTTCTCTTTTACTAAAACTAACCTGTGGGCTTTTAAGATTGAGATTGCTGTCGATGTCCAATACAATGTTTTCTGTATGGTTTCGCATGTCGTATAGATATGCCTTATGATTATTTTGGGCAGCGATATGTTGGATATCCGTATGGATATTTAGAGATTGCTCAATATGATTATTTTCATCCAATGTTAATACAATGGCTTGATGATGAAATAAATGATAGCTTCCGTTTGCTGTTTTTGCCCGGAAGCAATAGCTGACTTTATAATGAGTAAAATCATCTTTGGCTAGGTAGTCTTGACTATAAAGGAAAAGAGCTTTCTCTGCAGCGGCGACAAACGTTATGTCATCTGGATGGATGCTGTTGAGTATGTCATTAAAGGTGGCGTTGTCTTTGGAAAGGCCGGTAATCGGTTCTATATTGTCAGAAACTTGTTGCAGTTGCCGATTCTGAAAATTGACGATATAGTAGTAGAATGGACCTGGGCAAAACAATGCTGCGATTATATTTGAATAGGATTCGAAATCATTGTTTAAAGAATAATTGATTGCTTTCCCGTGTACTTTATCCCAGGTGGCATGTATAAGATTGATATTTGGTTTCGTCATTCCGCAATGTTGATAGTGTAGCTAATCCTAGTTCAAATTAAGCTTTTTTATGTTGAAAATGTAAACAAAATACCCCTTTATGGCTATTGTGATTTTTCTATATCAGAAATAGCTTTGCACAAAGTTAAAGTTTCAAAGATGACCGGTTATTTTTCCCTCGTATATTGTGTCAATAGTAGTAGTGCTAGACGTGCAAGCAAAAAAATGCAGTTAGTCTTTGTTGTGTTGATGATGTCTGGTGTGTTACAACTCAATGCACAAAATGATATAGACTTTACAAAAGAGTTTAATACGATGACTTACATGCCTTTTGATGGTGGCGCAAAAAATGGCTTGAATGAAGAACGTTTTTCTGGAAGCTACCGCATCTATAGCCATGCA
>JAATFC010000074.1 GCA_015655435.1 Chitinophagales bacterium
AAGCGTTGAATTTTTCTGGTAAGATTGATTTAGTTTCCTTCATTGACGGAGACATCAAAAATAAAGACGCCAATTATGATGAAAAGTTCTGGGAAGAAATGGCTGCGGAGCAAATAGGCAATATTAACCTATTGACTTTGCAAACTAAAAAAACGTCTTTTGATGTTTGTACGGGTACATCTATTCGTGTGTTTAGAAACAAACAGGAAGAACAAGTAGTTACAGAAAAAATACAAAAAGAAAAATGGATTGGTCATCGTTTTACTATTGATATAAAAGAAGGAGAGAGTGTTACACTAGGAAAATTAGCAGTCAATATTTCTTCTGAAAACGTAGAACGTAATAAGCTGCAAGAAACTGCATTGTCAGTATTGAAACAACTTTCCCAAAAAACATTTGAAGAGCTAAAGTCAGACCAGGCAAGCGCTTGGGCAAAGAAATGGCTTTATAGTGACATCGTTATTGAGGGAGATATTGCAGCACAACAAGCGATTCGTTTCAATATTTTTCAGTTAAATCAGAATTATACGGGAGAAGATGCTCGACTGAATATTGGACCAAAAGGTTTTACGGGAGAGAAATATGGTGGTTCGACTTATTGGGATACGGAAGCGTATTGTTTACCTTTTTATCTTTCTACGGCCGATGCATCAGTTGCTCGAAATCTTCTAGTCTATCGCTACAAGCATTTGAAAAAAGCGATTGAAAATGCAGAGAAACTAGGATTCAAAGATGGTGCGGCGCTATATCCAATGGTTACGATGAATGGCGAGGAGTGTCATAATGAATGGGAAATTACGTTTGAGGAAATCCATCGTAATGCGGCTATTGCGTTTGCGGTATATCGCTATATCCAATATACCGGAGATGCTAAATACCTAGTTGAATATGGGTTGGAAGTATTGTTGGGTATTGCCCGTTTTTGGGCGCAGCGCGTTAATTGGAGCGCGGACAAAAATCAATATGTGATGCTCGGCGTAACTGGTCCT
This sequence comes from Chitinophagales bacterium, assembly GCA_015655435.1. GTDB lineage: Bacteria > Bacteroidota > Bacteroidia > Chitinophagales > Chitinophagaceae > Rhizosphaericola. The sequence continues at coordinate 990 of JAATFC010000074.1, forward strand.
AATGAATACGAAAACAACGTCAACAATAACTGGTACACCAATAGGATGGCGATGTGGTGTCTCGAATATACGCTTACGGCACTTTCTGAAGCGAAGGAATTGGATGAAATAAAATACCAAGAAATTTTGTCCAAAACCCAATTCCAATATGAGAAAGAAACTAGCAAATGGCAACATATCATTCACAATATGTATCTGCCAGAGGACGATAAGTTAGGTATATTCCTACAGCAGGATGGTTATATGGACAAAGAACAGACGCTTGTAAAAGACTTACCTCTGTCCGAACGTCCATTGAATCAGAAATGGAGCTGGGATAGAATTCTGCGTAGTTGTTTCATCAAGCAGGCGGATGTGTTGCAGGGATTCTATTTTTTGGAAGACCATTTTACGGAATATGAATTGAAACGTAACTATGATTTCTACGAACCCAGAACTGTTCACGAAAGTTCGCTTTCTCCTTGCGTTCATAGTATATTGGCTGCCAAACTAGGAGATGTGGAACGTGCGTATGGTTTTTATCTGAGGACGGCTAGGCTAGACTTGGATGACTATAACAATGATACGGAGGATGGGTTGCACATCACTTCCATGGCTGGTACGTGGATGAGCGTTGTGGAAGGATTTGGAGGAATGCGCGTTAAAGAAAATAGGTTAACTTTTCATCCTTCTTTACCCAAACAATGGAATGGCTTTTCTTTTCAGATTGGATTTAGAAACACTATCTTTAAGATAAAAATAGATAATGAAAAAGTGTCTATCGAACATCTGAGTGGAAAGTCCATTGAAGTACAGGTTTTTGGTGCGAGCCAGATGGTTCAGCCTGGAACTGTATGTGTTTGGGATATGCACGCTTTTGTCAATTAGAATAGAACAATGAAAAAATTTCTTCTAACTATAGTTGTTACTTGTTGTATAGTTGTCGTGTCTAATGCGCAGCAACGTCCTGTTATTTATCAGATGATGGTTCGCCTATTTGGTAATAAAAATACGACGAATGCATACTATGGTTCATTGGAACAAAACGGTGTCGGAAAGTTCAATGATGTTTCGGATATAGCTTTGGATTCATTGAAGACGTTGGGTCTTTCACATATCTGGTATACGGGCGTGATTGCTCATGCAACGATGACTGACTATAGTACATTTGGTATTGCTCCCGACGACCCAGACGTTGTGAAAGGGCGTGCGGGTTCGCCTTATGCGATTCGGGATTATTATGACGTTGATGCGGACTTAGCGGTTGATGTCAACAGCAGAATGAAAGAATTTGAACAGTTGGTTTCTCGTACACATGCACATAATCTGAAAGTTATTATAGACTTCGTTCCTAATCATGTGGCACGTACTTATCATTCCAATGTCAAACCCAATGGAGTTGTGGATTTTGGAACAAAGGATGACACTATAAAATCATTTTCCAATCAAAACGATTTTTATTATTTACCACATACATCTTTTATAGTTCCGAATGGAGTTGATGCAGGAGGCGAACATTTTCATAGTCCATTGAAGGATGGGAAATTTGCGGAAGCGCCAGCAAAAGCAACGGGCAACAATGTTTTCAAACCTAATCCAAGTATTGACGATTGGTACGAAACTATCAAACTGAACTATGGATTGGATATACAAAACAATGACAGCAAACATTTTTCGCCTGTTCCATCTGTTTGGAACAAAATGCTGAACATCTTGTTGTATTGGTCTGCGAAAGGTGTGGACGGATTCCGTTGTGATATGGCAGAAATGGTTCCTGTGGAATTTTGGAACTGGGCTATCGCCAAAGTAAAACAGCAATATCCCGATATAATCTTCATTGCGGAAGCCTATAATCCAAAAGTGTATAAGACGTATATAGAGGATGGAAAGTTTGATTATCTATATGATAAAGTAGGCATGTACGATGCTGTGAAGAAACTCATACGCAACGAATCGGACGGAAACGTTCAAGCGATTGATAGTATCGAAAAATCTTTTTCCGCTAGAAGATTAATTCGCTTTCTGGAAAACCATGACGAGGAACGTATTGCCAGCAAACAATTTGCGGACAATCCTAAATTGGCTATTCCCGGAATGGTAGTGATGGCAACACTTTCCAAAAATCCAGTCATGATTTATTTCGCTCAGGAAGTAGGAGAGAAGGGTCAAGGAAAGGAAGGTTTTGGTGGAGAGGATGGACGTAGTAGCTTGTTTGACTATTGGGGAGTTCCGGCGCATCAGGCATGGATGGACAATGGAAAATTTGATGGTTCATCCCTGACTGTTGAACAGAAAGAACTGCGGACATTTTATCTAAAGTTGTTACGATCCGTAAACAATAACGATGCGCTTCGCAAGGGTGACTATATACCGCTGCCAATTAAAGGATTAAGTTCGAAACAAAAAATATACGCGAGAGCTACAATCGGACATTTGACAATCATTGCCATAAATTTTGATAGAGATATGCCACTTAGTAAGTATATTTATTTGCCTAAAGAATGGATTAAAAAATATAAGTTGCCTAAGCGATTGAAACTAAAATCCGTTCTCGGCAGCGAAACGATTGAAAACTTTAATATAACGAAACCTTTGCCCATCAATGTGCCTCCGTCCGGAGCGGTCGTATGGGATGCACAATAAATCAAGCCTGTATGGAAACTATATTGGATACAAAAGAAGAAAGTCACCATTCCTCAGAAACGATACGTGAGAAACCCCGACTGCGCTCAAGTGCAATATGGAATATGAGTGTCGGTTTCTTCGGTATCCAAACAGGTTTTGCCTTGCAAAATGGCAATGCGTCTAGAATCTTGCAAACCTTCGGTGCCGATGTGGAACACCTTTCTTTGTTTTGGTTAGCTGCTCCATTGACGGGTATGATAGTGCAGCCAATTATTGGTCACATGAGTGACAATACTTGGACGCGATTGGGACGCCGTCGCCCGTTTATATTGTTTGGGGCATTGATAACAATGTTGGCATTGGTTTTCTTTCCCAATTCAGGCACACTTGCTAGTTTGTTACCGCCACTTGTCATTGGTGCAGGGATGTTGATGTTGATGGACACTTCCATCAATATTGCGATGGAGCCTTTTAGGGCTTTGGTCGCGGACAATCTACCTACATCCCAATACAGCAAAGGCTTTGCAGCACAGACTTGCTTGATTGGCGCAGGAGCGTTGATTGGTTCTTGGATGCCTTGTATTTTTGCGGAATGGTTTCATATTTCCAAAACTGCACCGGATGGTGTTGTTCCTGCTAATGTTTTATATTCTTTTTATGTAGGTGCGTTGATATTGTTGGTTGCTATATTGTGGACTGTTTTTACAACGAAAGAATATCCACCAGAAAAAATAATAACACAAAAAGAAGTAGAGGATACGCATACAAGTAAAGGGCTTAAAAGTATATTGGAAGATTTGAAAAATATGCCTAGAACAATGCGTGAGTTAGGCTGGGTACAGTTTTTCTCTTGGTTTGCATTGTTTTCCATGTGGGTGTTTTCCACTCCTGCAATAGCCGAACACGTGTACAAAGTTCCTGCCGGAGATACCAAGTCGGTTGCATATGCCGATGCGGGCAATTGGGTTGGGATATTGTTTGGAATCTACAATGTAGTTTCTGCGTTTTATGCACTCCTGCTTCCCAAACTGTCCAATATGTGGGGCAAAAAAGGAGCCCATGCGTTTTCCCTTGTAGTTGGCGGTATTAGTTTGATTTCTATTTATTTCATCAGTAATCCCAATATGTTGATTGTACCTATGATTGGTATTGGTATTGCGTGGGGAAGTATTCTTTCGATGCCTTATTCGATGCTCTCTGCCTCACTTCCTGCAAAGAAGATGGGTATTTATATGGGGATTTTCAATTTTTTTATTACGTTGCCTCAGATTTGCAATGGGCTGTTTGGAGGATTGATAGTTAAGCATCTTTTCCACGACAAAAGCATTTGGGCTATAGTTATGGCAGGAGCATTTTTTATATTGGGTGCATTGGCAACTTTGCGAGTGAAGAACGTTAAATAAAAACTGCTTGTAATATCGAATTACAGTTGTTATTTGCATTGTTGCCACAAAACAGCGCAAAGACAATGAGCCAAAAATTAAGACAGCACATAGAGGAAATCGTAAAAATAACGGACGAGGAGTTTGAATACGTTTTGTCCCATTTTACGTATAGAAAATTTCTGATGAACCAATATGTTATTCAAGAAAGAGACTATGTAAAATATGATTATTTCGTATTAAATGGTTTGTTGAAATCATGGCAACTGGACGAAAAAGGCAAGCCGCATATTGTACTTTTCGCTACTGAAAACTGGTGGATTTCAGACCCTCAGGCTTTTTATAATCAAACAAAAGCGACATTGAACATTGACTGTCTCGAAGACAGTGAAACGTTATACATCTCTTTGGATAACAGAGAAAAACTTTGTACTGAAATGCGAAAAATGGAATATTTTTTTCGCAAAAAAACAACATCGGGTTATGTAGCTTCCCAAAAACGTATTTTGTCGCTTATCAGCTTCAATGCAAAAGAACGTTACGACTATTTTACACAACAATACCCTGACCTTTTACAACGAGTGCCAAAAACGCTGATTGCTTCTTATTTAGGAATTACAAGGGAAACATTGAGCAGGTTGACTTCCCAATAACCGTGATTTTTATCACGCTCATTTTGTGATAATTGTCCTTTGTCTGCGAATACTATAAAAGGAATTTTGTTAAAAATTTCTTTGTAATGACAGGACAGATATCATCAACTAAAATTCCTTTTGCCATCTGGGCGTTGACATTTTGCGCATTCGGAATCGGCACAACCGAGTTTGTACTTGTCGGCTTATTGCCAACTATTGCACATGATTTATCCATTTCCATTTCTTCCACGGGCTCATTGGTTACATTATATGCATTGGGTGTAGCTATCGGAGGTCCAATATTTACTGTGTTGACGGGGAAGGTAGAACGCAAAAAACTATTGCTTCTTACTATGGTGGCTTTCATCATCGGCAACACTATAGCTTTCTTTGCGTCTAATATCACACTTTTGCAAATCAGCAGGATTGTAACAGGTACAACGCATGGTGTGTTTTTTGCGTACGCTGTTGTCATTGCCAGCAATATGGTTGCAGATAACAGAAAAGCTACTGCGATTTCGCTCGTATTTGCAGGACTGATGATTTCGACAGTTATAGGCGTGCCATTGGGAACTTATATAGGTTCGCATTATAGTTGGAAAATGACGTTTTTAATGGTTGTACTTTGGGGAATTTTAGGGTTGGTTATACTGAGTGTTTCACTTCCGAAACAACCCAAACCTACGGAAATGTTACGGCTAAAAGACTTGCCGAAAGTATTCGAAAATGGGTCTGTATTGATTGTCCTTCTTGCCAATATTTTTGCCTATACGGGAACTTTTGTACTATTTACTTACCTATCGCCTTTATTGGAAAAAATTACAGCGTTTTCTCTCGACACTATTAATTTTATTTTGTTGGTTTTCGGTGTAGGCGTTGCATTGGGCAATATTGTAGGCGGAAGGATTTCTAATCATAAACCTTCAAAATCATTGGTTTTTCTGTTCCTATTTCACGCGATGATATTGTTTCTGTTATCTTTTGTATTGACAGACAAGACTATAATAGTGATCGCACTATTGCTGTTTGGTTTTTTCGCGTACAGCAATGTACCTGCGTTGCAGCTATTGGTTGTTCGTCATTCAGAGTGGAAATTTCCCGGAAGTGGCGGACTCGCTTCTGCCTTGAATGTTTCGGCTTTTAATATCGGAGCTGCGTCGGGCTCTTATTTAGGTGGTTTGGTTGTAGATAGTTCGTTGACTATTCGAGCAACGCCGTGGATAGGTGCACTCTTTGTGATTGCAGCTTTTGCATTAAGCATAGTAAACTGGCAACGCAATAAAGCGTCTGAAAAAATATAAATAATTGATTTTATCCTAAAACAAAAAAACGTAATACTATATGAATCAAAATAAAATAGCATTGATAACAGGCGGAAGTCGCGGTTTGGGTAAGGATATGGCATTGTCGTTGGCAAAAAGAAATATTGATGTGGGTATTACTTACGTCTCCCGAAAAACAGAAGCCGAGAATGTAGTCAATGAAATAATCGCTTTGGGGCAAAAAGCAACTGCGCTTTATTTTGATGCGGAAGACGTTTCGCAAATAGATGCTTTTGGAGATAATCTTTTAACAATGCTTGGCGAAAATTGGGGAGTGGAAAGTTTAGATTTTCTTATTCATAATGCGGGAATAGGAACAGCAATACCGTTGACAGAAACTACTATGGACGAATTTGACAGGTTCAGTAATATCCATTTAAAAACACCCTATTTTCTCACGCAAAAATTAATTCCTATGCTGAACGAAAATGGTGCAATTGTTTTTGTCTCGTCTGGTTCTACAAGAGTGGCTGTTCCTGGCTATTCACTTTATGCGCCCATGAAGTCCGCGATAGAAACTTTTTCGCGTTATGTGGCAAAGGAATTGGGCAGCAAAGGAATCCGTTCCAATGTGATAGCACCGGGTGCAATAGAATCTGATTTCAACAACGGTGCAAACCGGGATGATGAAAGCAAAGAAGTATTCATAAAAAATAGCACTGCATTAAACAGAACCGGAATGCCGGATGATATTGGAAGTGTTGTCGCCTTTCTGTGTAGTGACGATGCAAAATGGGTAAACGGGCAGAGAATTGAGGCTTCTGGTGGGTGGTTTTTGTAGATTATAATGTACTTATTGGTTACTTGACAAGCCTCTCATGTTATGACTATAAAAAGAAAGGGCGTGAAAATATACTTTCACCGCCCTTTCTTTTTAAATACTATTTTTTATTCTTTCCAATATAGTTTAAAACTATACTATTTATGACTAATAAAACAATGCAGTCAATGGACTGGAAGAGGTAGATGGAGTAGCGGCTTTCAACGCGGTAAATTTGCTTACTTGGTCTTTGCTCAATATAGAACCCAACTTCGTTTTCAGACCATCAAACAACGAGCTTTGCTTTGTTGCGTACGAAGTAGGATTTGTTTTTGCTAATGAAGCTATGGATTCTTTTTTCGTAAGATAAGAAGTGACGGCGGACGTAACTGATGGAGTCTGACTGCTAGTCAATCCCAATTTGGATTTTAAGCTGCTTTCTACGAGTTGTTTGGCCAATGCGGTCGGGCTAATACCTAGGCTGGACGCAGTCTTTGCGGCACTTACTGCGGAAGATGCTTTGGACAAGATGGAACTCTGTGCGAAAATTTTTGTGCTTCCCAATACGGAAAGTGAAATAGCTAAAACGAAAACTTTTTTCATTGTAAATATTATAAAGATTGAATTGTAAATACGACTATTTATTTGCCAATAAGTTTAACTAAAGCTACATTTCAATTGTACTATAACATTAATTTTGATTTACTGTTTCTGCGGTAAAAGACCATCCTCTATTAATTTGTTGGCAAATTTAGTAAGACTAGCATTTGCTCCTGTGTAAGCATTTCCAAAGTCTCCATAAAAGACATCCAAAAGACCTTTCCATGCGATTTTTTTATCCGTTCCATCAATAATACTTATCTCTATTGTCCCCCCATTTATTTTCCCATTTAAGCTATTAACTTGTGTTTGCTTAATGATCATTAATTGTGTTGGTTTGAAATCATTTATATTGTTCTCTATTTCAGCATCGGTTTCCAATGATAATGGATTTCTTAAGGAATAAGTCGCTTCCACATTATATTAATGCATTTTTTGAACTAAGCTTTGACTGATTTGTTTA
>JAATFC010000187.1 GCA_015655435.1 Chitinophagales bacterium
TGACCTGCAATTGAAAATGTTTCTAACTCGTATCGGAGCCAATGCAAAAGCTATCATCACGGGCGACCCGACGCAAACGGACTTACCGAAAAACCAAAAAAGCGGTTTGGGTAAGGCTTCTCGAATTTTAAAAGGAATTCATGGAATTGGACACGTAGAATTAACAGAAGAAGATGTAGTACGTCACCGACTGGTAAAAGCCATCATCCGTGCTTACGACAAGGAACATCAGTTGGAAGAAAGAATCTACGAGAACAAATAATATATTTTCTAAAAAACATTTGTAAGCAAAGCAGGAGAATTTTTTCTCCTGCTTTGCTTTTTTTAAAACAACTATTTTCCTACGTATTGAGTTTTTTTATTTCTTTTCTGAAAAAATAATTTATTTTATTTTCAGAAATTTATGAAAATTTAGAATTTATTGATACATTTGTATCGAAAACAGAAACATGGAACTACAAGAAGCAAAACAGCGATTTATAGACACTTGGGGCGCACTCGGTTCATAATGGGGCATCAACAAGTCCGTGGCGCAGGTTCACGCGCTCCTTCTTTCATCAAGCGAACCATTATCTACGGACGATGTCATGGAAAAGCTAGTCATCTCCAGAGGTAATGCCAATACGAGTATTCGTCAATTGATAGACTATGGTATTGTTTTCAAAAAATATATTTCCGGTGATCGAAAAGAATATTTTGTTGCAGAAAAAGACGCACTGAAATGGTCGATGAAAATCGCCATCATGCGCAAGAAAAAAGAACTGGAACCCGTAATGGAAGTTCTGAAAGAAATCTCCTCATTTACCGTCAACGAAAAAAGTAAGGAAGGTAAAGAATTTCATAAAACGGTCAAAGACATTCAGGATTTGACAGAAGAATTTGAACAACTTGCAAACAAGATTTTCAATGCCAACCAACTCTTGCTGAAACTTTTCAAATTAATGATTTAAACCATGAACTACAATATCCTCTCCTATATTGTTTATGCTGTCGTAACTATCTATATTATAGTCTGGGTAGGAAAAATGTTTCATCGGAACGGAAGGATATTTATATTGGATTTGTTTCAGGGTCAAACAGTGACCGCCGACAATACCAACAATCTTCTGCTAGTTGCCTATTACCTTTTCAATATAGGCTATGCCGTCATGCAGTTCAACAACTGGGAGCATATAGAGGACACGGCGTCCATGATTGCCGGCATCGGTTACAAGTCAGGAATATTGGTGCTTTTACTCGCAGTACTACACTATAACAATATGTTTATCATTTATCTATTATCAAAAAATAAAACGAAATCCATTCACAATTAAATTTTCATACTATGCAAAATCTAACCGTCATTGCGTATGCAATCTATCTACCTATTGCCATCACGCTTACCTATTACGTAGCTTATGTTTTGTTCAAAAACAGTATCGTTTATATGAATGATATTTTCCATGATAGACCTGATGTAGCGAAAGCGACCAATAGCCTTTTCCGTATTGGATTTTATTTGCTCAATATTGGTTTTGCCTTATATATTTTGCAGATGAACTTGTACAATGCCACAACACAGGAACTAATTGAAAAATTAAGTTACAAAGTCGGAGGATTCAGTATTTACCTTGGTATAATGTTATTCTTCAATATGTTTTTGTTCTTTAGAGGAAAGAAAGCCGCTAAACAAAAAAGACTTGAACATAGCCCAGTTGTAATACAAGGATAGTTTTTTGATTTGTTTTTTTGTAGCCAAAGTCAATACGATTTTGGCTTTTTTTATTTTAATATTGCAGATGTTTTCTTTAGGTAAAAATTTATTGATTTTGTTCTTATTGGCAACTATTATCGGTTGTCGACAATCCAACACGACAAAAGAATTTTATCTGAAAAACGAGCAGAAAGCACTCATCTGCTGCGATACAGCACGAAGGCTTATCCAAACAGGCGATATCATCACTAGAACGGGCAATGACCTCACGAGCAACATACTCCGGAAGCTTTGCAAAAAAGACCAGACTTATTCACATGCGGGAATCGCCAGTATTGAAAACGGTGTTATTTACGTTTATCACACAGTCGGTGGCGAATCCAACCCCAACGAGAAAATAAAACACGACAGACTTTCCCAATATGTCAACGGTTTTGACAATCAAGGATTTGGGATTTTCAGATTCGCCTTTGACACTGTTGTCTCTCGCAAGATAGTGAAGCAGGCTCAGGAATATTACCACCAAGGTATTGTGTTTGATTTAGCTTTTGACCTGACAACAGACGACAAAATGTATTGCACTGAACTGGTTGCAAAAACCATTGAAAAGGCAATTCAAAAACCCAACTACTTCTCGCTTGATACCCTTTCCGGCAAAGTATATATTGCTCCCGACTGCATCTTTTTGCACCCGGATTGTCGCGAAATAAAACGTTTGAGGTATTTTTGACATATATTGGACAAATATTTCATTATGAAAAAAATTCTATTCGTTGCATTCTTGAGCGTTTTGATATTGGGTCTTACATCTTGCAGTTCGGACAATTCCAAAATAAAAACCGTAATCACCAGTTTTTTCACGGCATTGAACCACAAAGACCCACAGTCGGCCAAACTCTACGCAACCAAAGAAAGTGCAGATGTATTGAATCTCATTCAACAGCAGATGATAGCATCTCCCGACACATCGTCCAATACAAACGAAAAATTTTTGATTAGCGATATCA
>JAATFC010000082.1 GCA_015655435.1 Chitinophagales bacterium
ATGTATTGGCACATCCCGTCGGCAGGATTGACTTGCCTGAGTTAAGGTATATTATTTTGTCTTTACACAAAGGAGACAAAACAACTTGGTATGTTTTAACGTTTGACAGCAAGAACAAATTCCTAACCTATATGCCTTTGCTGGACAACCAATATGACGATGGTTACCGTCACACGTTGAGCATCAACCAAGAACCGACTTTTACTTTAGGTAAAAACAAAAAAGACAGCAAAGACAACCTGCTTTACACCAATCAGGGCTTTGGCTATAACATAGCAACGCATCAGTTTGCCGTAGTAATCAACGACACCAACGAAAACCTACCGGAATCAGACAAAATCTACGTTCCGATAGATACTTTGGCAAAAACATTTCCTTTCAGCGGCGATTACCAAAAGAACAAACAGAACATATTGGTATTGAGAGACGGCTCTCGTCCAAACGAATATTTATTTTTCTACCATTTTGACAAAACGGACGACGACCCTGCGGCAAAAGGAGAAATAAAAGGTAAGATAAAAATGGTTTCGGAAAACAGAGCCATTTATCAACAAGGCGGCGATCCCTGCGTGATAGACTTCAATTTCAAGGAAAAGAAAATCCATGTAAAAGAAGAAGGAAACTGCGCCAATTATCGCGGTAGCAACATACAGTTTGACGACACATTTAGCAAGATCAATCATCAAGTCGAAAAAGAAGAAAGCAGCAAGAAAAAGAAAAAATAAGATACACGAAACCCTTACCCACTAACAAAATTATGAACACACTATGAACGTAAACAATTTTACGGGAGCATATCCTATTGACGAGAAATACAGTAAAAGAGTAGCATATTTTTCTATGGAATTTGCTATCTCCCAGGCTTTGAAGATATACAGCGGCGGACTCGGCTTTTTGGCAGGTTCGCATCTGAGAAGCGCATACGAACTGAAACAAAACATGGTCGGCATCGGCATCTTGTGGAAGTACGGTTACTATGACCAGGGTCGCAACGAAGACCAGACATTAAGAGTCGACTATATCCAAAAAAGCTATAGTTATCTGGAAGATACAGGCATCAAGTTCCCCGTTAGCATACACGATACCGACGTATGGGTTAAGGTTTATTTTCTTAATCCGGAAACATTTGGGACAGCACCGCTTTTCCTATTGACGACGGATATTGAGGAAAACGATTTTGTTTCCCGTACCATCTGCCACCACTTGTACGATTCCAACGAAACGACCAAACTTGCCCAATATATCCTTTTGGGTATTGGTGGTGGTAAGCTGTTGGACATTATCAACTTCGATGCGGAAATCTACCATCTGAACGAAGCACACGGCTTGCCAGTGGCTTTCCATCTTTTGCAAAAATTCAGAAGCATAGAAAAACTCAAGGAGAAACTCGTTTTCACAACACATACTCCAGAGGAAGCCGGTAATGAAAAACATGACATCAACCTTTGTCGCACGATGAGTTATTTTGGTGGACTCACATTGGACGAAGTTCGAAGACTGACAGGCATCAAAGACGATGTTTTCAATCTTTCGTTGGTCGCGCTGCGTTTCGCACATATTGCCAACGGCGTTTCCCAGTTACACGGCAAAGTCGCCAATGACATGTGGGGGAAATATGAAGGCATCTGCCCTATTATCTCCATTACCAATGCACAGGATTACCTATATTGGGCGGACAAACAACTATACAAAGCAAAAGAAGAGAACAACACTACGGAATTTGACGACAGAAAAAAATATCTGAAATACAGATCTTTCGAAATCGTCGCGGACCAGACAGGAAAACTGTTTGACCCCAACGTTTTCACGATTGTATGGGCGAGGAGATTTGCCGGTTACAAGAGAGCGGATTTCCTTTTGCGTGATAAGGAAAAATTTGAAGCGTTAATCAAAAACACGCAATACCCGGTTCAGATTATCTGGGCGGGAAAACCATATCCGAAAGATTACGACTCTATCAATACATTCAACAGTTTGGTCAATATTAGTCGCCAATATGGGAACGTTGCCGTGTTGACAGGTTATGAACTGCACCTAAGCAAACGTCTCAAACAGGCTTGTGATGTGTGGCTCAACAATCCGCGTGTTCCGCGCGAGGCCTCAGGTACGAGCGGTATGACTGCGGCGATGAACGGTGGCATCAACTTCTCCACGGACGACGGCTGGATTCCGGAATTTATCAAAGACGGCGTGAACGGCTTTGTCGTTCCGCAAGCAGACTATCTCAACACATCAATAGCCGAACAAGACCAGGAAGATATTGAACATATCTACGATATCTTGAACAATAGGATTTTGCCTACTTACTATAACCAGCCCGACCAATGGCGTAGCATCAATTGGAACGGAATGGAAGATGTCAAAAACCATTTTAACAGTAATCGTATGGCGGACGAATATTACGAGAAGATGTATAAATAAAAAATTCTCGTGCTATGAAAAAAGAAGCTAGGGTTACCTAGCTTCTTTTTTCATATTTTAACTTTATTACAAATTACAAGGTAAAATACATACCAATTGTAAATGGATTACCAAGAGTATTGGCATTAAAACTAAAAGTATTGTTCGTAACCTTATAGTCTCCGCCTTTTATTTTGCTCGTTTGATGACTAAAGCCCAAGACCCCCAAAGAACCCAGAACAGAAACCTTATTAGATATTGCGTACCCAAAACCAGCATTTAAATTGGCTCCCAATTCAAAATAATTAGACTTGGTTTCACTACTATTCGTAATGCCAGTAGTTGTACCAGGCAGAGCTTTAATGTTAGCTCCTAAAAATGGCCTAAAGGCCTTATTACCAAAAAAATAACGAGAATATACAGTTCCTCCAAAAAAGGTATTTTTTGTTGATGTCGAGTTCACATTCGTTGGGTCTTGTTTGCTTCCTCCAATTGACAAACCAATCCCCAACTGCCAATTATCTGTTAAAAACGTTCCCACTTCTGGAGAAAATGTCCACGATGTAACCTTATCGTCATCAGAAGATACGCCATTCATTTCGCTTTTGTTTTGGGATGAAGAAAAACCGACATTACCTCCGACATACCAAGTTCCTTTTTGTGCCATCAACATGGATGTCATTGTAAAAGTAGCTACAAGCAAAAAAATCTTTTTCATAGTTTCAAATAATTTTTTTTAAAAAT
>JAATFC010000249.1 GCA_015655435.1 Chitinophagales bacterium
AACAGCGCATTTCCATAGCTCGTGCTCTAATCAAAAACCCCAGAATATTGTTATTGGACGATTGCCTCAGCGCAGTGGACAAGAAAACTGAACACGAAATCCTCCACAACCTCGGTCAATACCTGCACGGACGCACGTCCATATTGATTACGCACCGGATATTCACGCTCATCCATTTTGACAAAATAGTCGTGTTGGACAACGGTCGGATTTCGGAAGAGGGAACACACGAAGAACTTTTGGCTAAAAACGGTTACTACACCAAACTGTACAACAAGCAGATATTGGACCAGGAAACTAGTGTTGGCTGATTTTTGCACTCTAGTTTTTTGCTTCAAATCATGAAAAAACGTTTTCATGAAAACTATGTTTCCATGCGGCTGAAATAAAAGTTTGGATAAGTTTATTTAAAAATAGCCGTCAGAAATTTGGTAGTTTAAATTCATCATTATATTTGTCCCGATTTTGCAACAGTTCATTTCAGAACCAAACCAATCTATTGTGGCATACGATACCAACGAAAAAAAACAACAGGACAGCGTTTACAGCAAACGGATTAAAGCAGGTAAAAGAAGAACCTATTTCTTCGATATCAAATCCACGCGTTCCAACGATTATTACCTCACAATCACCGAAAGCAGAAAGAAATTTAACGAGGAAGGATACGAAAGACACAAAATCTTCGTGTACAAAGAAGATTTCAACAAGTTCATCGAAGGGCTAACGGATGCTGTTGATTACGTGAAAACGGAATTAATGCCCGACTTCGACTTCGACTCTTTCAACCACGAATACGAGGAGGAGTTTGCAGAGTCCGAGACGGCTAGCATACCTGCTCCACAGGTTGTGGAAGTTCAGGCGGAAGAAGCACTTCCATTACCGGAAAACCTGTCTTCAGAAAGCGTCGACTCCTGGTAAAGGGCATATTGAGCAAACTACGATATTGAATTTCATATTGGTTATTTTCCAATAATAAGCCCTCATCGAATAAAGTTCGAGTAAAGAGGTCTAAATTCAATATATTTGCCCGAAATCTACATTATTAACATTCGCATAAAAAAGGTGAATAAAAAATGTCGCATTATTTTGTAAATTGACAAAAAATGCCGACCTTCGCCGTCCGAAAAAATTATAGTCATGGCTAGAGTATGTCAGGTTACAGGTAAAAAACCATTGAAAGGTCATTATGTTTCTCACTCAAACGTAAAGACCAATCGCCACTTTTTACCAAATTTACAAACTAAGAGATTCTTTTTCGCTGAAGAAGACAAATGGGTAACCCTAAAAGTTTCTGCTGATGCAATCAGAACAATCAACAAAAGAGGATTGGCTATTGTCATCAAAGAATTGAGAGAAAAAGGAACAAAAATCTAATCATTATCAACGTTTAAATTGCTCATATAATGGCAAAGAAAGGCAACAGAGTTCAGGTAATATTGGAATGTACAGAACACAAGGCAAGTGGAATGCCTGGTACAAGCCGTTACGTTACCACCAAGAACAAAAAGAACACTCCAGAAAGAATGGAGTTGAAAAAATTTAACCCAATCTTGAAAAAGGTTACGGTCCACAAAGAAATTAAATAATTTATAAAACTAACCTGTACTGGCTCAAACCAAACATAGGTTATAAAAATAATTATCATGGCAAAAGCAGCTTCAAAAAACTCAAAGACCAAAGATGCGGCAGCAGCGGCTGAAGCAAAAAACTGGACAAAAGTTATCAAAGCAGAACGCAACGAAAAAACTGGTGCGTACTCTTTCAAAGAAACTATCGTCCACAAAGAAAAAGTAAAGGATTTCTTGGCTTCCAAATAAGTTCGGAACAAGGTATTCGTTCTACTTGCAAAATATTTTAAAGCTTTCCCTATGGGAAGGCTTTCTTTGTTGAATGGAGACGATGCTTTGTTGTTTTAATTACATCTTTCTGATAAGCCCTTGTTTTCTACGAAACAAACAGTATCCAATATAAAAGCCCTGCAAGCATGCTTGCAGGGCTTTTATATTGGATACTGAAAGACTACTCTTAGATTTAATTTGCTACTGCCGCAACTGCAGTCTTACTTGATACCTGTTTTTCGTGGTATTCATTAGCAGCCTTAACGAAACTAACGAACAAAGGTGCTGGGCTTTCCACCGTACTTTTCAGTTCGGGATGGAATTGAACACCGATGAAGAAAGGATGTTTGGATTCCGGCAGTTCGATAATTTCCACCAAACCAGACTCTTCATTGGTTCCGCTGGCAATCATTCCTGCATCTGCAAACTGTTGTAGGTAATCGTTGTTAAACTCATAGCGGTGACGGTGACGTTCGGATATTTTAGTTTTGCCATATATTTTTTCCGCCATTGTTCCCGGAACGATGTCACAGGAATAAGCCCCCAATCGCATCGTACCACCCATCATCTTGATTTTCTTCTGTTCTTCCATCATGTTGATGACAGGAAACGCAGTTTCTTCACTCATCTCAATGGAATGTGCATTTTTTAAACCCAATACATTCCTAGCATATTCAATGACCGCCATCTGCATACCCAGACAGATTCCGAAGAATGGCAATTTGTTTTCCCTGGCATATTGGATAGCCGCGATTTTACCTTCTGTTCCACGTTGTCCAAAACCAGGGGCGACCAATATACCATCCAGTCCACGCATTTTTTCCAATACGTTTTCCGGAGTCAGGTATTCACTGTGTATATTGACAACCTGCACTTTTACTTCGTTGACAGCACCGGCATGAATAAAACTTTCCAATATGGATTTGTATGCGTCTTGTAGTTCAATATATTTTCCAACAAGACCAATAGTAACTTGGCTTTTCGGGTATTTCAATTTATCCAAAAATCCTTTCCATCTGTCCAGTTCGGGTTCGGCATAGCCCGTAATGTTCAGCTTCCTTAACGTAATGACGTCCAACTTTTCACGCAACATCATCAACGGAACTTCATAGATAGTGGAAGCGTCCATGGACTCAATCACTGCTTCTGTTTTTACATTACAGAACTGGGCGATTTTGCGACGGATATCATTGTTCAGAGGTTCTTCCGTACGACAAACGATAATGTCAGGATGTACTCCGTTTTCGCTCATCATACGTACGCTGTGCTGTGTGGGTTTAGTTTTCAGTTCTTTCGCTGCGCGCAAATAAGGAACCAAGGTCAAATGAATCACGCAAACATCTTCTTCGGGGAGTTCCCATTGCAACTGACGAACAGCTTCTATAAAAGGTAAACTTTCAATATCGCCAATCGTACCGCCGATTTCGCTAATGACGATATCATAAGTGTCGTCTTTCCCCAACAGCAGCATACGGTTTTTGATTTCGTCCGTGATATGCGGAATCACCTGAACAGTCTTTCCCAAAAAAGCACCTTCACGTTCCTTATTGATGACCGTCTGGTAGATACGTCCAGTCGTGACGTTATTGGCCTGCGAAGTATGAATATTGAGAAAACGCTCGTAGTGTCCCAAATCCAAATCTGTCTCGGCACCGTCTTCCGTCACATAACATTCTCCGTGTTCATAAGGATTCAACGTCCCTGGATCCACATTGATGTAAGGGTCAAATTTTTGGATGGTCGCCTTGAAACCACGCGCCTGCAACAACTTTGCGAGTGATGCAGCCACGATACCTTTTCCCAAACTACTCGTTACACCTCCGGTAACAAAAACATACTTTGCCATAATATATTACAATAAAAATCCCCAAGCTTTAAACAACATTGCCAAAGCACAGGAAAAACATAAAAATTTAATTTTTGCTGACCAACAGCCCCATGGAAAAGCACTAAAAATTGCGGAACTGTCCTTGAGAGGTCGTGCAAAACTAAATGAATTTCAAAACTTAAAAAAATCGCAGGCTCAGATATTTTTAAAACTTAACTTGCCCAATCGCAATTTTTAGAAAAATGAGAAAAAGAAATTTGTTATTGATGGCAGGTTTGACTACCTGTTTTTTCCATGCACAGTCGCAATTGGTAAAGTATATCAACCCGATAATCGGAACAGCTAGGATGGGACACACTTATCCCGGAGCGACCGTTCCTTTTGGTTCGGTACAGTTGAGTCCCGATACGGACACCGTACCCAACAATGTCAACGGAAAGTACCAGAAAGACGTGTATATGTACTGCGCCGGCTACCAATACGAGGACAAGACGATTGTTGGCTTTTCGCATACACATTTCAATGGTGTTGGACATTCTGACTTGGGTGATTTGCTGATGATGCCCACCACCGGAACATTACAGTTGAATCCCGGAACGGCTGAC
>JAATFC010000275.1 GCA_015655435.1 Chitinophagales bacterium
CTTGATTTTTTGGTTCTTTTCCATCAAGGGAAAAGAACATAATAGATATTAAACCTGAGGTTTTCAAAACACTTTTTTCTCTAATATTCCTGCCCAATCCAAACCGCACCGCCAATACTGTTTCTTTTTGCACCAGTAACCGAACTCAAAACCGTATTCTCCTCACGCCACCTCAATATGCCTAAAAATCACATGACTATTGCTTCCTTAAATGCAATAGTCTGTTCATCGGGAACGATGGCTTCAATACCATATTGAGCCAATATATTTTTGATTCTTTTCATTAGGAAAAGGTTGAATGCGCCGCCGCCCGTTACGAGCATTTTGGGTTGTCCTTCCGGTCTTTTTGCAAAGGAAAGACTATAGCCTATTTGTAGTGCAATATGCTCCACATAAGTGCGCATAGCATCTTCCGTATTGAGGTTGTGTTTTTCAATTAAGCCTATAATTTCTTCAGCACCAAATTCGTTTGCTAATGATTTAGGTGGAGCTTGTTTATAGTATGACAATGCATTGAGCGCTGTCAATAGTTCCGTATTGATTTGTCCTTTTGCAGCAATGGCACCGTCTTTGTCAAAATCCAACCCTTCTTTTTGCGCCAATATGTTCAATACACGATTGGCGGGACATACGTCGAATGCCAATACCTTGTCAGAACTCGCATCGTGGATGGAAATATTGGCAATGCCGCCAAGATTCAGGAAATAGGCATAGTCTGGCCACAGATATTTTTCGCCCATTGGCACTATTGGAGCTCCTTGTCCGCCTAATGCAACATCCAACGAACGGAGGTCGCTGACCACGTTGATATTGGTTTCTGCGGCGATGGCGCTTCCGTCTCCCAATTGTGCCGTTAGCCCAATAGACGGATTGTGGAATGTAGTATGTCCGTGCGAAGCAATCATCTGGACGCGGTGTTCCAATTGATTTTTTTCAATAAAAGACCGAACAGTTTGTCCAATATAATGTCCATATTCGCTATGCAAAGACAGATATTCGTAGGCGGACAGAGTCGTTGCGTTTTTCAATTTGTCCGACCATTCTTCCGAATAAGGAACGGTCTCTGCCGCTTCGATATTGAAGTTCCAAATACCTCGCACTTCGTCAAACTCTACCATCGCCATATCCAGCCCGTCCAAAGACGAACCGCTCATCAATCCTATCGACCTATATACCATGTCTATTTTTTTGCAAAAAAACTAGATTATACGGAAAGGAACAAATCAACCACTTAAACGAAATTTTTTGAAATGCCTTACGCAGCATATCTTAGCGTTATGGTAATCAATATGAGCGAAAAGCACAGCCTCATTAGTAACTGGGTGAGCGAGCTGAGAAACGTGTATGTGCAGTCTGACCGGCTGCGTTTCAGACGGAATCTGGAACGTATCGGTGAGGCGATTTCCTATGAAATAAGTAAAGTGCTCCCTTTCAAAATAGACGAAATTGAAACTCCTTTGGGGATGCATTACAGCAAGGTCTTGGAATCCAACCCTGTTGTAGCCAGCATTTTGCGTGCGGGAGTTCCGATGCATTACGGCGTGCTAAACTATTTTGACAAAGCGGACAACGCGTTTATTTCGGCTTTTCGCAAACACCATAAGGACGGCTCGTTCGAGATTAAACTTGAATACCTGAGCTGCCCACCTTTGGAAAACCGCATATTGATTGTCGCTGACCCGATGATTGCCACAGGAGCTTCGCTGGTTGCGTCTATACAGGCATTGAAGGAGGAAGGAACACCTTCCGAAATCCATATTGTCTGTGCCATCGCATGTTCAGTCGGATTGGAATATGTAGAGAAAAATCTAGGTACACAAGTATCCATTTGGTGCGGCGATATTGACGACGAACTGACCGCGAAATCTTATATCGTTCCGGGGCTTGGTGATGCAGGCGACCTCGCTTTTGGTAACAAAAAGCAAAATTAACAACTCTTTTTACCTTGTAAGCGGCATTATTGTTGCAGTCGGTATGGATTCATCGCATTGTAAACAATTCTAAATGTTTATTTTTGCCGCTAAATTTCTAAGGATATGCCCTTTTTACGAAAATTTGTTTTTGTTCTTACTGTATTGATATCTGGCATCGTAGCCAATAAAGCGATGGCGCAATCTGATGCGCGTACGCATTTTATTTACATACAATCTGAAAACCAGCAACCTTATTACGTCATTCTCAATAAGAAAAGCTATTCCTCCTCTTCCGTTGGGTATTTGATAATTTCCAAATTGACGGATGGAGAATACAATATAACAGTTGGTTTTCCGCAGGACGTATATCCAGCAAGTACGTATTTGCTTAAGATAAATGGTAACGATGCAGGGTTTAGTTTGAAAAAAGGTTCGGATAAAAATTGGAGTTTGGTAGACAAACTTTCCCAAAAAACTTTGACTGTGGTTAATGCTGATGGCAATTCCGAAGCGGCTTCCGTTGCGTCCAATACAACTGATACGCAAAAAAAAGACAATGGATTTGGTGATTTATTGTCAAAAACGTCCAATGATACGACCAATTACCAAGCATACGCTCCCGTACAGAAAACAGATACGGAAAATGCCGCGAAAGCGACAATGCCTGACAAAAGCAATATAGCAACGACGGCTCCAACTCCGAAAAAAGGAAAAAACAGAAATAACCAGGGTGCTGTTGCTGCAACGACTGATAGCGGTGAAACAA
>JAATFC010000085.1 GCA_015655435.1 Chitinophagales bacterium
ACCTCGGGCGCTACCTTCAGGAACTCACCGGTCGAGACATGATCCTGTGGGACGGATCGTGCATGGTTCACGAGATCTTCAGCGTCGTGGACCTGATCAAGCAGAAAAAAGAGCACCCGAAGGCGAACCATTATTGTTTTGCCTACAGATTAGGAATCGACGGAAACAATTTTCGCGCAAGTGACGCAGGCGAACCATCCGGGACCGCAAGCAAACCTATATTGGGTCAGATTGACAGCAAAAGCTTGACAAATGTATTGGTGGTAGTTGTTCGTTATTTTGGAGGAACGCTATTGGGCGTACCAGGGTTAATCAACGCTTACAAAACATCCGCCTCCTTGGTTTTGCAACTGACACCCAATATCAGAAAACCTTTGACGTTAAAAGTTCAGCTGGATTTCGACTATACGAAAATGAACGAGGTCATGCAATGGATCAAAAGGCTTGACGCCAATATCGTCAAACAGGAAATGCAGTTGTTTTGCCAATTCATTTGCGAAATAGAAAAAGGGAAACTGGAAGAAGCAGAACTTGCGTTGAAAGATTTGCGTGATATAGAATACAAAATCCTTAGCGAACAATAGTTTTATTTTAGCCGATAATTTATTACATCTTGACGGTTATTTTCCTGCGGTAGACTTTCTGGTATTGGGATCTGTAATGATAAACTGTTCTGGTTTGTACGGTTCGAACAATTCGTATTTAGTTTTGGGACGGCGGTAATCATATAGTCTAAAACCTCGGATCTCCATTTCGGAAAAATCGGTAAGTTGCTGAATCGGCACTACTTTTCCTGTAACGCTGCTTATTTTCTTGATTTTTACAGGTTTCTTATTTTGGAAATATAAGTCCAATATATCTGAGGAAGATTTGTCCACTCCAATAAATAGATTCAAAGCATCCAATATATAGTAGACACTTTCCGCCGAGCCTTTTGCGCGAATGCTGTCAATATCTCCATTGGAAAACATTGCATTTATGCTACGGCCACGAACCTGATTGAAAAAATTATGAGAAGGAACCGTATCAACCCTATTGATTGCAACTGCATTTTCGAAAACGTACATTCTTTTCGGACGTTTGTTTTCCGTAAACAAAAATATAGTGTCACCAACCAGCTGATTGCCGTTAGTCCAGACGACCGGATTTTTGAACAACCGAAAAGTCGAATCCTCAAGCGAATAAAACAAACTGTCTCCAACAGCTTGCATCGAGTCAGAAAAGATACGCACATGGTTGTACGCTTCCAGATAGCGGTCGTTGTCATTGCCGTCCTTAGGCTCTGAAGTCTGCTTTTTCTTATTGATTGTCTTTGTATTGGACGCAACAGTTTGTTTATTATTCTCGCTATCTTTTTTTCCTTTATTGTCAGCAGATATATTGGTGATTATTGGTTTAAATATAGGATAGTCTACCACTATTGCCGAATCGCGCTTGATCGTTGTTCCTGAGGAGTCCGTTATCGTATTGGGAACGATATGGCGCGTTGCGATTTTGTCCTTTCCAACAGCAGCTGGCATGGAATCCACGACAATTTTACTGCCATTTTTAGAAAAAGTCATACGAACAACAGAGTCACGTACTTCAATCTTCGGACGGACGATGCCGCTAGTATCCACTTTTCTTTCTGGCATATAATAACGGTCCAGGCTATACTGATCTTTGTCGCCCGTCTGTTTCAATGTACTCAGACGTCCGGAGTACAAAGTATCGCCCGAAATGTAAAGCGAATCCTGCCCTTTTTCCTGTTGCAAAATCGCGACTGGAAGTTCCGTCGCACGGAAGGTACCTGCATCCCTGTTGGTCATCATGTGACCGCTAACCATTACGATATGCTGCAACGTGTCCTTGAACACGACACGTCCGCGCGCCTCGCCAAAACCGCTTTCGTCTTCCATCGCAACCTCATCCGCTACCAACGTAGACGAACTATCTACCAACGTTGGGCGTTTTCCGAAATAGGCACTTTTCGTCAAGAGATTGTAGTAGCCATCCGATGTCAATACTTTTTTGTTGTCCCCAATATTGATTTTCGTCGGAACGGTAAATGTCGCAATTTTCGATTCACTATTGTACAAAAGCGTATCCGTATCAATTATATATTGGGGATCTTTCAGGTGAACTTTTCCGGTAAAAGTCGCATCGTGCGTCTGTCCGTAATAAATACCTCCCTGACTTTTCAGCACAGATTTTCCATTGACGAGCGTACCAGTTTTCGTATAGATACCCGTATGTGCCGCCATGTCATAATCCAGATCTGGCGTGGTCAAGATACTTGTCGGATCCTCCATCTTGACATTTCCTTGCAAATACGCTTTGCGGTCGTTACCGTTGTAGCGCAGATAGTCTGAATGGATTTTTGTCTTGTTAGATTTGTCGTCAATGAAAACATGCCCGAATCCCTCGGCGATGTTTGTTTTACTGTTTAATACGACACTATCGGCATACAACAGTGTTTTATCCTGTCGCAATATTACATTTCCCACAAAAGACTGATAGACAATGGAATCGGGCAACTCCTGACTACGCAAACGTTTTGCCCGAAGGATGTGGATTGTCTTGACACTGGCCTTGTAAGCAGCAGAATCGGCTTTGGACATCTTTTTTTGCGGATGTGCCTGTGCACTTGCCACGCCAACGGATAGCAAGAAAACAATTGCCGACAAAATCAATCTGCCGGCAATTGTTTTAGTTATATTATAAAAAAATGTATTCATTTTATTTAGCGTCCGAACTCGTATTGTTTATGGAATCAACGACCAACGGTTTTTGCAAATAATCGCCTTTGTCTTTTCTTCCAAAGACAGAAATATTGACATAACGCTTTGGATGTACACGAAGATCGTCCAATAACGTATTCATACTACGAACGGTAGCGTTAATATTATTGTATAATGCTTTATCATTGAGCAATGCGCCTGCCGTACCTTCCGTACTGTTCAGTTTTTTGTTGAGGTCAGTCATCGCAAGGTTGAGCTGAGTAGCCGAACTGTTCATTTTTTCCACAATACCTTTAATATCGGTAGAGGACAACTGCGTAGTTGCATTATCCAGATTAGTCATCACATGGCTAATTTTTTCATTGTTGCTGGCAAGATTTCCTGTAAGGGACTGCACATTGCTCATTGTTTTACTAATAGAGCCACTTTGTGATTCCAACATTTTTTTCAAAGAAGTTGCGGTAAGTGCAAATTCGGACGTTGTCTTATTGAGATTGGCCAATATAGTCGCGATGCTACCTTTATTGTTGTCGTTCAATACTGTATTGACGTTGACAACCAGTGTGTCCATGTGTGCCAATACAGAAGCAAGATTGTCAGCCGTTGGTCCCAACTTGTCGGTCAATGCAGCCAATAATCCGGCACTGACACCCGCCCTAATTGTGTCTTTGGAATGCAGGAACTGTGTGCTTGTACCCAATGCTATATTGATTTTGGAAGTTCCCAATGGGCTAGACTCAATCGTCGCAACGGAGTTTTGAGGAATATTGTAGGTATCGTTAAGCTTGATTTCGACCTTGATGGTTCCCAGGTTTTTGTCGTCAGCAACCATACCATAGACCGTTCCGAC